>CAKUYM010000214.1 GCA_934716785.1 uncultured Bacteroides sp.
ATTTTATTGAGCCCGACAGTTAGAGCATAACCGTCAGGGGTTTCACCAACAGAAAGCAGGAAAACCTCCACCATACCACGAAACAACAGCCAATTATTATATGCAGGACGGATAGCACGCACTTTCTTAAAACATTCAATATAACGTTCTTTTGTCGTTATATCCAGTTGATCCCAAGTCGCCTTAGGAGCACGGATAAAACTTTCCGCAAGATAAGCCGCATCTACCAAAAGCTGCTGGTGCCCTTCCCATAGCAGATAATCCGGACTCTGTGGATCAACGGCATTCTGATAAGCCTTCAAAGCCCACTCACGCAATTGTTTGCGTTGTTTTCCTTCTGCCGTTTCATCATCAGGTAGTTCCAACCAAGGAGAAATACCTGCCATCAGCCGACCGAATGCTTCCATATATGCTACCCGTTTGTCTCTTCCATCCCATGTAGGGCTTAATTCCAGTTGCATATTCTTTTGCAATTCTCCTTTGCTCATATTCTCCAGAATGGGTTGCGCTATTTTATAGCATAAACCAGACCACTGCGCCCTGTCATTTACCGATTCAATCTTTTTCTTACCGGCAGCATTCACATTCAGTAAACAAAAAGAAATAACAGACAATAAAACAATTTTTACTTTCATAATCATCTTCTTCTTAAATGACAGTTCTTTCAATATCAGTTTTACGCTTCAAAGCCTCCAAATAATAATAATCCGCATAATTCAACGGGACATCCACTTCGCTGTTATGAGGAATACTGCCTACACTATGCATCAGGATAAATCTTCCGTTTTCTCCCGGTTTAGCTGTATAGCTCTCTGATGTAAGCGACTCCATTATTCTGTCGGCATACACCCGGTAGGAAGCTGCATCCGGCAGGTCATAAGTACTCATTTCATATAAAGCAGATGCTATGACAGAAGCCGAAGAAGCATCTCGTGGCGCAACAGGAACATCGGGTGCATCCATATCCCAGTATGGAACAAGATCCTCCGGCATATTCTTAAGATTCTTCATAAATTCGAAAGTCTTGATCGCTTGATCAAGATAAGTGCGATTCTTTGTCTCCCTATAACATACGGTATATCCATAAATAGCCCATGCTTGTCCTCGAGACCAAACAGACTCGTCGGCATAACCCTGTGCAGTCTGCCGGTGACGTACGGTTCCATCCTCAATGCTGTAATCAATAACGTGATAACAGCTTCCGTCCGGACGGAATTGCTCCTTCAACGTACGGTCTGCATGCATCACCGCCACGTTATAGAAAGTAGAATCACCTGAAAGTTTAGTCGCTTCGAACAGTAATTCAAGATTCATCATGTTGTCTATAATTACAGGACATTCCCAACCACGTTCCGACTGCCAGCTATTTCCTTTTACATCCCAGCTCTGAATCACTTGAGGTTTTTCACGAAAACGGGTACAAAGAGATTTTGCCGCTTGGACCATTACCTCTTTATAGCCAGATTTATTAATCAAACGTAACCCATTGCCGAAACTGCAGTTAATGATAAAACCAATATCATGATGCCACGTAAGATTTTGTGCTTCACTAATAGCTTCGGTATATTTCTGAGCAAGCGGAAGCAAAGTCGTATCCCCTGTCAGTTCATACAAATACCACACACTACCGGGGAAAAAGCCACTTCGCCAGTCGGCATACCCACAATAATAGACACCACCTTTATTATTAAGTGTCACCGGATTCAGGAATCTACCGCTACTTTCAATGGTATCAATCTCCAATCCGATTTGAGCATGTACGTTTTCAATAGCTTTTTTAACCCATGTTTGTTTCTCGACTGCTCTTTGAGTACAGGAAGTAGCAATAATAAGAACAGCGCATCCTGCAAGAATAGAGTTTTTCAATTTCATGTTATAGACTTTTATTGTAAATGAATAATTTTCTTTCCGAATGAGAGAATTAATACATATATTGTAAAGCAGCGGAGACACCAATATAAGTCTTTCTCTTCCCATTATCTAATTACATACTAATATATGGCAAAATAGCACCATTTATTTTTATCTTATCTGACTAAATTGTCCTTAATAGTTGCACCTATTTTCCAAACCATCCAAATCGGCTGACAAAATGTTGATTAATACAGATATAATCTTCATCTTTGCCTGCGACATAATAACCATACAACATCATGAAGAACATTAAAATACACTTTTTTATTTTATGCTTTTGGCTGTCAGCAATAGGATATATACCTGCATCCGCACGAACCGAAAAAGTAAAAACGGACATAGACTGGCCCGCTTTTATGCAAAAGCAAGATTTAATTTGGGAGACACTGCCCGAATACTGGTATGAGTCGGCTTATATGGGCAACGGTATGTTAGGGCTTATGATCTACAAGGAACCGGGCCAAAACTATATCCGGTTTGAAACAGGCAACTGTTCTGTACACGATCACAGGTCGGGAACGGATTTATTTGCTATCCCCCGACTGCTAACCGGACACTTTGCCTTACATCCCGAAGGTAAAATAATAGATGGGACAATGCATCTCGACATCTGGAACGCAGAAACAAATGCGGAGATAACAACTACGCGGGGAACCATCCGGCTACACGCTTATGTACATGCCAATGATATGGTGATGCTGGTCCAGGCTAACGCTACCGACGGAGAGAAAAACTTCCGTTGGGAATGGATACCTGCATCTGCCCAAAGCCCACGCTATCTTTATGCAAAAGGAGAAGGAAAATGGATAAAAGTGCCCGAAGATTATTCCCTTAATCCGGCACCGGAAATAAAGCCGGAAATATCCGTTCAAAAATTGCAAGCAGGAGGTGAAACTGCCGTTGCATGGAAAGAAACTCAAACTATACAAAATGAACGCACGTACTGGATTACCGTAACACATTCGTACCCCGGAGCTACTGCAGAAAAGGATGCCAACAGGATTTTGGATAAAGCCTTGGCAACAGGAGCCGAAAAATTGCAAAAACAACACCGTACTTGGTGGAATCATTACTATCCAAGCAGCTTCCTTACGTTACCGGAAGGTATGAAAGAGAATTTTTACTGGATACAGATGTACAAACTTGCCAGCGCCACACGCGGCGACCGCGCACTGATAGACAATACCGGCCCATGGTTGACTATCACTCCATGGCCTAATGCGTGGTGGAACTTGAACGTGCAACTGACCTACTGGGCACTCAATGCATCCAATCATCTCGATTTAGCAGCCTCTCTGGAGAATGCTATTTACAACAACATAGAAAACCTTAAGAAAAACGTACCGGAAGCCTATCGCAAAGACGCATTGGCAATAGGACGTTCGTCAAACCTGATATGCGAATCCGGCGAAATCGGAATCCCCGGTGTGGACAAAGCAGCGGAAGTCGGACTTTTGCCTTGGGTATGCCATAGCTTATGGTTGATTTATCGCCATAAAATGGATGACGAACTATTACGCAACCAACTCTTTCCTGTACTTAAACAAGCTATCAACTACTACCTGCACTTTACCTACAAAGGAAAAGACGGCAAGATACATCTTCCTTTGACATACTCTCCGGAATATGGCAGCGCAGAAGATTGTAATTTCGACTTGGCACTGTTGCATTGGGGTTGCCGGACATTACTTGACATCACCAGCCGATTAAAAATAGACGACCCACTTATTCCCCGTTGGAGAACGACTTTGGAGGAGCTTACACCGTTTCCCACAGACCTGGCAAATGGGCTTATGATAGGACGGGATGTTCCTTATTCTTTCTCGCACCGGCATTATTCACACTTGCTGGCTGCCTATCCTTTGTATCTTATCAATAAAGAGAATCCCGAAGAATTTGAGCTTATAGAAAAATCACTTTTCTACTGGCAAAGCAAGACCGGAGCACATCAGGGCTATTCATGTACTGGAGCATCGTCCATATCATCTGCTTTGGGTAATGGCAACGAAGCACTCGAATACTTGAACAAGTTGTTTACTAAATTTCTATCTGTCAATACACTTTATCGTGAATCGGGTCCGGTCATTGAAACACCATTGTCCGCCGCCCAGTCCATTCATGATATGTTGCTTCAAAGTTGGGGAGGGAAGTTACGTATCTTCCCCGCCGTCCCCGACAGTTGGAAAGACATAGCCTATAAAGACTTTCGTGCTGAAAGAGCTTTCCTCATTACCGCCAGTCGGAAAAACGGTAAGACCGAGTTTATCTCAGTCAAAAGCCTTGCAGGCGAACCTTGTATTGTAGTGACTGACCTGTCTTTACCCGTTTTTAAAGGAAAACGCAGATTTGAAACCACTGCTTTATCCGAAACTATGTATAAAATAGATTTACGGAAAGGTGAAGAAGTAATCATTTATTCCAAAGGTAGCCAACCGGATCTCACAATTCGTCCCGTAAATAACAACAGAACGAATTGTTTCGGAAAAAAGAAACGGGGCTGATTCAGTCTGCTTGTTTCTTTTCTTTCCGGTAATTTTGAGGAGTGCATCCGAATTGGTTTTTAAAGCAACGACTGAAATATACAGGCGCGTTGAATCCGCTACGATCACTGACTTCTGCAATGGGGAGATTGGGGTATTGTTTCAACAAAGTAGCAGCATACTTTAAACGGTAATTTAGCAAAAAGTTATTAGGTGTCATACCTGTCAGAGCCTTAAATTTAGTATAAAGCAATGACTTACCGACACCTACCTCTTTACAAAGAGCCGGAATATCAAACTCTGTATCATCGATATGTTGCTCTATTACCTGCGAGGCCCGTTTCAGTAAGTCTTTATCCAAAGGATTAATACTGGTCAAGTCAATCTCAGACATCGGTCTCTTATCAAATTGATGCTGTATCAACAGACGACTGCGTATCAGGTTATTGGCACGTGCCAGTAGCAACTGTGCATGAAAGGGTTTCGTAATATAATCATCAGCGCCACGATTGAGACCCTCAATGTTCTGTTCGGTAGAATTAAGTGCAGTCAACAGGATTACAGGTATATGACATAAATCTATATTATTCTTAATCTGCAGGCACATTTCTGTTCCGGTCATCTCAGGCATCATGACATCACTAATAACTAAATCTGGTGAATTCTCATAAATCTGGCTGAGTCCTTCTTTTCCGTCATAGGCACAAATTATCTTATAGAAGGGTTCGAAAAGTTCCTTCAGCACTTGAAGCAACTCATCATTGTCTTCCACAAGAAGCACCGTATGAGCCTTGCTTTCCGTATCCTTAATCTCAACAAGCTCTATGGGCGAATTCTCCTCATCAACAAACACAGGCATTGAGTTGGGGATAATATCGCTTTCAGGACCCTGAGTATAAAATTGCACATTCATATCGTTCAGGAATACATCTTTCCGACGAGGTAACCGCACTGTAAATGTACTACCTTCACCGACAATACTTTTCACTGTTATCTCTCCATGATGTTTTTCCACAATGGTTCTGGTCAATGCCAATCCGATGCCAGTTCCGCTAAACAGGCTTCCTTGCTTTTCTTGATTGTCAGCCTGAAAGAATCGTGCAAATATTTTATCTTTATTTTGTTCAGAGATACCGATACCTGTATCCGTTATATTAATTTTTATATCACTATTCGTTATCTCTCCCGACAAAATAATATTCCCTTTGTCGGATGTATACTTAAAAGCATTGGACAAAAGATTGAAGAAAACTTTCTCCATCAATTGCGGTTCAAACCAACATAAGACAGACGATTCCGGTAGTTTGAATTCATAGTTTATATTTCTTTGCTGTGCATAATCAACAAAAGCAAGATAGATTTCCTTCAAAAATACAATTATATCCTGCTGTTTTATTTGTATCGTTCCATAGTTCTGTTCCAATTTCCTGAATTCAAGCAACTCAGAGATTAACTTATTCATTTTTTGCGCATTCTTCCTTATCCTCACTATCTGATTGTATATAGAAGGATTCAATGAATATTTTTGCAATAGTATATCAATATGGCTAATAATCAGAGTAAGAGGCGTTCGGAACTCATGACTCACATTCGTAAAGAAAACCAGCTTTTCCTGATTAAGCTGCTTTATCTGTTGTTTCTCAAAACGTTCCTTTTCCAATGAAAGAGCCAATGTGCGTTTGGCTATCTTACTGTATACATAATAAAAAATGCATGCTACGAAAGCCGTCACATAGATTATCCATGCCCACCATGTATTATACCATGGAGAAACAATGACAAGCTGTATCGTTATTTCCTCCAAATTTTGCCCGCTCTTTTCATTTATTGAAGCCACATGCAACGTATACTTTCCCGGATTTAGATTAGTGTAATACAATTCCGTCTGTTTGGTCTTAATCCAATTCTTATCTAAACCCTCAAGCTTATATTGAAACCATTTCTCCGAAAGTTGTTGCCCGTAATCAGACAAAGCAAAATGAATAATCAAATTATTCTGATCATGATTCAGTTTAAGTTCACGAGTATATGGAAGTGACTCTGACAATATGCCCGTATCATCACCCGAAACAATCACCTTATTATTAACCCAAAGTTCTGAAAAGTAAAAAATAGGATTCTCATTGGCAGTACCAGTTTTGTTAAACTCATTTTCAGAGAATACAGTTACTCCTTTTGTATCTCCAATGTAAATACTTCCCTCTCCGGATACCAAAATTCCACATCCGTTAATAATATGAGTCGAGGGGAAGTTGCTCATCAAATCAATCGTTGTGAAAGTGCCCTCGGAAGGAACAAAGCAAGTGACTCCCTTATCACCGGTTATCAGAATCTTTCCATCCTGAGTCCGGCAAAGATTATAACAGAAATCACCCGGCAACTGATTGTTTCGAGAAGTATAATGAGCCATGTTACGCGTCTGCCGATCATAAAAAAAGAGCCCCATTCCCAACGTACCGATATAGACACCGTCAGAGGTGGCAAGCACACGGGTAGGAGTCGCTTTACTATCTCCTTCTGCCAGTGGAACATAGACTATAGACTCAGGATGTTCTACATGAGTGCACAAAACGTTTTTCCACCCCACCATATACAGGTTACCTTCCGCATCAATATCAAAATGCTCATAAAATGCAAAAGGAATGTTGATCCTATGAAATTTTTGTGTCTGGGTATCCAACCGAAAAAAGCCATTATGAGCAGATATATATATTTGATCTTTCCATATCTTCACATGATAAACAATATCATCAGGCATATTGGAAGAGTGAATCTCTTCTTTCCAATAATTATAGAAATGTCCCGTATTCAAGTCATAACGTGACAATCCGCCCAAATAGGTTCCTATATACAGGCAGTCTTTCTTTTCATCATAACAAATACTTTTCACATTATTATGAGGAATAGAGTTTTTTCCACCAGCCGTAAACTGCTGAAGAGTATTCCATTTCTTATCTACACAAGTGATACCACCACCATCT
>CAKUYM010000215.1 GCA_934716785.1 uncultured Bacteroides sp.
GATAGCCTTATTGCATACGGCAGTGCACGCTATTTGTATATAACTGCACGCTATAATAAAGACTCTTATGGTAGCGCACGTCTTATATTGAAAAAGATGTATGAATTAAATATGAAACAAATGTTCACGCTTCATAGTATTTGGCTGTTTCCTGTTTTTGGTATCACAAATAAGGATGAAGTTGTAGTCTTCTTATACGATAAAGGATATAAGATGTATACAATTAAAGAGTTTGTTGATCTTTATTCGAAAATAAAGCCTTATAATCGTTTTAGTGATTGAATAACATAACACACATAAACTACTAAAGCCCAATATGCCAAAAGGATATGCGGAAGTCCCGCATATTTCTTGTACAAAGCTGCCACAATAATAAATATTTGTGATAACTTTGTACGAAACTCTAATAAAAGTCTTATAGCAACAAGGTGGGCATAGACATTTGCTCTGAAGTCATAAGCAGCAACTGAACACTATAAATAAATTTATGAAAAGAAAACGTATTTGGCAACTGTGGATTGACCGCATCCTGACGGGTAGCACCGCCCGCCAGATAGCAGTTCTAAGCATCGCCACTTTAGCCGTATTCATGCTTTTGTGTACAATCAATGTCCTGTTTAACTGCCTGAGCGGACTGCAAGTCTCCGGCATACCCACTGACTCCTCTCCTTTTTGGTCGATGTGGTATTTCTTCTCGGATCCCGGCAACCAAGTCTCCTTAGAGACGGGCAGCGGTGAATTGTCGGCAGAGCCGACTTCATTCCACCGGCTGTTTGCCGCAATAGTCAGTACGCTGGGCGCCATATTCTTTGGTGGTTTGCTTATCTCCACCCTCAGCAACATAATCCAACGAAGAGTGGATGCCTGCAAAGACGGACTTGCCCATTACAATCTCAAGAACCACGTTGTCATCATCGGCACGGACCCAATGATATACGGCATCATCAATCAAATAGCACGGAAAAGCGAAGACCCTATTGCCGTGCTCACTTCGGAAAACGTAGAAGAGGTGCGCATGGCCATCCATGCCAATCTGTCCAATCCCAAGGATGCCGACAGAATTATCCTGAACTATGGCATTCGCAACTCTGACAACGCTCTTGACAACGTTTGCATCACCCAAGCCAAGGAGGTGTATGTGTTGGGGAATCAAAGTGAATTTGACGATATAGAATGTTTCCACGATTCGCTCAACGTGCAATGCCTGACACATATCGCACATTTGTGCATAAGAGACAACCGGACAGGGCTTCCCTGCTATGTGTCTTTTGAATACAATACCACTTATCATGTATTCCAGTATGCCGACTTGCAGGCAACCGTTGCCAAACACATCCGGTTCCACCCGTTCAATTTCTATGAGCTATGGGCACAGAAAGTATTGGTCTCCGGGCTAAGCACTGAAGCCGACCTTAGTTACAAGCCGCTGGACTATCGGAATATCACGAGCGAAGAGAGTGACGAATATGTGCACTTCGTCATCATCGGCCTGTCACGAATGGGCGAAGCAATGGCAATGCAGGCTGCGCATATCGCACACTATCCCAACTACAGAAAGAGGAAAACCCGTATCACCATCATCGACAAGGATATGGAAAATGAGATGTTCGCTTTCAAGCAGAAATGCGGAGCGCTCTTCGACCTCTGCCGTTCCGAATATATTGATGTGAACGGCTGCCACACCCTGCAAGAAGCCTATAGCCGGAAGCAGACGCACCTGCTGTCAAAACGATACGAGCATCTTGCCACAGACGCGGACGACAAAGAATTTATCGACATAGAATGGACTTTTGTCAATGGAGCCGACAGCCATCCGGTAGTACGCGAATTATTGGAGCAATATGCGTGCGAGAGCAAGGCTATACTCACAATTGCCGTCTGCCTCAACCTCACACACGCGTCATTGGGCACGGCCATGCACCTGCCTCCTATATTTTATGAAAAGGAAATCCCCATTCTGGTGCAACAGCGCAAAACTTCCGCCATGGTCAATGTCCTGAACGGGATTGAATCATCATCCGGAAGAGATTCGCTACGCTACCGCAACCTGACGCCTTTCGGCATGGTGGCCAACTGCTACGACTTGCAGATGGAGGACATCATGAGGTATGCCATGAGAATCAATGCCGTCTATACCCATTACTTCCGGACAGGCACGGATCCTGTCTCACTGGAAGACACGGAGGCGACCCGGCAATGGCAAGAGGTGGTCACCAGCAAACGGTGGTCCAATATCTACGCAGCAGCCAGTATCCCCACCAAATTGCGGTGTGTCGGCATAGCTTGGCAACACAGGGCAACCGTGCTCTCCGGCAGCCTCAGCGACAAACAGGTTGACATACTGGCACAGATGGAGCACAACCGTTGGAATGTAGAGGAGCTGCTGCTTGGCTACCGCCCCGTGACTTTGGCGGAAGACCGGGCGGTAGACGCGGATAAGGACAGGAAAAAGGACTTGCGCAACAAGCGCATCCACTACGACATCCGCCCATACGACGGACTGAAACCTGATGCGCAATCGACCTCGGCTTCCACCTATGACAAAATGATTATACGCAACTTACCGTTAATAATAAACTAAAAACAAGAGATTTATGGATACTGACAATAGAGCATATGTTCCGCATCCTATCCGGACCGATGATGTGGAACTGTCACCGGAGATTCTCGAACTGGCAGAGGTTCTTGCCAAAAACGTGCACGAGGTATGGGCGCAAACACGCCTCGACCAAGGATGGACATGGGGAGCCGAACGCAACGACCTGCAAAAACAGCACCCGTCCATCATCCCATACGAGGAGCTTTCGGAAGAAGAAAAAGTGCTCGACCGCAACACTGCCATCACCACCTTGAAGCTGATTCAAAAATTAGGATATACCATCACAAAAGAATAGCCATGCCCGACGTACTCAACCAATACTGCATCCCTCTGCAAAAACCGCGCAACATCCGCGTGTTCCTGTCGTCCACCTTCAAAGATATGGAGATGGAGCGTTCTGAATTAGTGAATCTGTTCAAAGGGTTGCAAGCAAAAGCGGCCTCCCACGGTGTCAGTATCTCTTTAGTCGACTTGCGCTGGGGCATTACTGAAGAAGATGCCAAAAACAGCAAGGTGGTAGAAATCTGCTTGAAGGAAATCATCCATTCACGCCCTTTCTTCATCGGGCTGGTGGGCGACCGCTATGGATGGTGTCCAAGTGAGGAAGAGGTTCCTTCCTCGTTGTTCAGAAGTTCCGAATACAGTTGGATAAAGGATGATATCAAGCAACGGCTCAGCGTGACGGAGATGGAAATGCAATTCGGAGTGCTCCGTAATCCAAATCCTTTGCATGCCTACTTCTACCTGAAAGCACCGTCGCCACAGGCAACCGATAATAATGCCGATGAGGACAGCCGCAAACTAAAACGACTCAAGGAGTGCATACTGCGGCAAGACCGCTATCCCGTTATAGAATACACCACGCCTCGGCAATTGTGCGATTTGGTTGAATCTGATTTCACCCGACTGCTCGAACAGGAATATCCGGAAACCATCACCATCGGTGAGAATCAGGAACTGCAAGAGCAAGTGAGACGCCATGAATTGCTGGACAATTACTATCCTTTGGCAGAAGCCGACTCTGCCCTCACCCGATTTATGGCAGATGCACACTGCTCCCATCTGATACTAACGGGAGAAGCCGGTATCGGGAAGAGTGCGTTGATGGCTCATTGGAGCAATGTGGTGAGTGAGCAGCCGATGCCGTGGATTCCCATTTACCACTATCTGGATAGCAGTGCGTTGGCTTCCAGCCCTGAGATGCTAATCAAGGCGCTTGCCAACAAATGCAAAAGAGCCATTGGGCGGGAGCATCCGGAAATGATGCCGTTGTTCCTGTCCGGCGGAAACGAGATGCCGGTATCAGCCGATGACATGACGTCTCCGATGGTTCAAGCCAAACTGCTGTTTGGCGAATTCACCTCCAATACATTGCGCAACTTCGATGAGATGAGGGAAGACAGTGACGCCATCCTGCAACCTGCGCAATTATGGGATGCATTGGCCAAGAGTAAATTGCCCGTCATCTTGTTCATCGACAACCCGTTACGGGTGAACCGGAAGAAACTGTCTCTCTACAGCCTGTTAGGCAACCTTCCTGCCAACGTAAAGGTAGTGCTGAGCTTCCCTGCCGACTCCACTGCCTATACGCCTTTTGTTCAAAATGGTGCACAGACGTATCAACTGCAGGGATTCACTCCGGTCAGCGTTCCCGCTTTTGCCGGACAATACCTAACCGGCTACTCCAAAGCCCTGTCGTCCCGGCAGGAAGAGATGATTTCAGCATGGCCACTGGCACGATTCCCGCTATGTCTGAAAGTATTGCTGGACGAACTGGTTTCGTTCGGCAGTTTTGAAAAGCTCAACGACCGTATCGAAAGCTATTGCCGGAACAGCAAGACAGTGGACTTCTACGAGCAGGTGCTCCACCGTTTGGCGACCGACTACAACACGGAACAAGTGGCACGGACCTTATTGCTGCTCACGTTGACGCTAAAAGGGTTCACCGAGAATGAAATCAAAGAACTGGCAGGCATCAGCCAGTTGCAATGGTCGCAACTGAAAATTGAGATGCGGAGCTGGCTCACCATAAGAAACGGTTGCCACAGCATCAGCGACAGACTGATGCAGGAAGCTGTTTCTCACTGTTTTACCGATAACAATTCACTGTCTATCCGGCAAGAGATAGAATCCTACCTGCTGGAAAGTGAGGGAATGAATCACGAGCTCACCTTTGCCGATTACAATCATCGGTTGAAGCAGTTCTGCTATCATGACTTCTATCGCTATATCCTCGAAATCACTTATCAGAGGTATCGGATGCAGGAGTGGAAACAATTGGCGGAATGGATTCTCAATCCGCAGAATTTCGAAGTTCTGTATCGTTCCGATTATCTGTTGCTGGTGAGCTGTTGGAAAGCAATCATGGATGCAGAGCCTTCTCTGACACCGAAACTCTATGCCGAACAGCGTTTCGACTTGGTGGATTCTTACCTGCGTCCCGTCATCACCAACGACATAGCCTCTCTGCTGAGCCAAGAGTTCAACGATATAGAGACAGCCGTGGCGATGGGCGACAAGTCCTTTGAATCGGACGACTTGCCGCCTATTGCCCAATCTGTGCTGACGATGAATAAAGGCTGCAAATTTGCCAACAACGAACAATATGACCGGGCATGCGAATGGTTTCTCAAGGCACTGGCGCAACAAGAAGGCATTAAGCCTACACCGGAAAGGGAAATAGCCGATACATGCTATAATTTAGGTATGGCATACTATTGGCAGCGGATGTATGACGACGCTCACACTTTCTTTGACAGAACCATTCAATTCTATGCCGGCCATCCCAACGAGAAGAATGCTGAATACTGGTCCAAAGCATTGAACTTCAAAGCATATATTCATTACAACAGGAACGAATACGAAGACGCTATCCGCCTGTTCAAGGAAGTTGCTTCCATCTACGAAAAGCGAGAAGGACACCTGTCTGTCAATGTCGCCAAAAACTTGCACATGCAAGCCCTCTCTCTCTATTATGCCGACAGAGATAACGAAGCGTGGACCACTGCCTGCCAAGCCTTGGAAACAGCCATTGCCATCAGCCATGACAAGACAATCTCCGAAAGCCATAAGTTACTATACAAACTATGCAATGTTTTCCGGAAGGAGAAGATGCAAAACGGTGATAAAGAAACTGCCGACTTATGGCTTAGCGAATCATTGCTGCATGATGCCTTTTTCAATGAAAGCCCGCTACTGGATGAGCGCCACATACGCTATGAAGCCTTGTGGGGGGATCTTGTGCAGCGCTACTACTATGATTGTTGTGACTACGATTCCGTGCTGCGCATCACCGACACATTGAACAGACATGACTATGCATCCAATCCGGGAATATATTGTGACGTCCTCGCCTTGAAGGCTCAATCGCTTGCAAAAAAAGAGAAATATGCCGAAGCAAAAGAGACTTATGCCAGCGAGCTGGAGCTTCATAAGAAATACAATGGTTGGACTGATGATGCCATCACGGCCTGCCGGAATTTAGGTGTCATGCATTCCATCTGCAACGAGCCACAAGAAGCATTGGCTTGTCTCCAAGAGGCTTATGGACATGAAGTGGAGAAGAACGGAGCCGACTCGCAGACTGCACAGAAGTTGCAACAAATGATAGAAATGATAAGCTGACGATTGTATGGTTTTAAAGAGAAAATCCTAATCTCATTTTAATTGACTATCTTTTTTAATGACTATCTTTGCGCGGACTAATTAATTTGAAAGGAATTATGATACTGAACGAAAGAGACGCTCGCCATGAGCATATACTACAAGTGGCACGCCAAATGATGACTGCGGCGCGCACTGCTCCCAAAGGAAAAGGGATAGACATCATCGAAGTCGCCATAATAACCGATGAGGAAATCAAGCAATTATCGGACACTATGATAGCGATGGTGGAAGAACACGGAATGAAATTCTTCCTGCGTGATGCCGACAATATCCTAAACGCCGAATGTATCTTATTAATAGGAACGCGCGAGCAAGCGCAAGGGCTGAACTGCGGTCATTGCGGGTTTGCTACTTGTGCCGGACGTCCGGCGGGTGTTCCCTGCGCCTTGAACAGCATTGACGTAGGTATCGCGATAGGTTCCGCCTGCGCCACGGCAGCTGACTTGCGCGTAGACACACGTGTGATGTTCTCTGCCGGACTGGCCGCCCAACGGCTGAACTGGCTGAAGGGCTGCAAAACGGTGATGGCAATACCAGTCAGCGCATCTTCCAAGAATCCGTTCTTCGACCGGAAGCCGAAGGAGGGAAATAAGTAAATAATCACATAATACAATATAGATATATGGGAATTGTTGTCGGGTATCCTCTTCTTAATCCTTCAGAGAAAGATTTGCAACTCAGCGTTGGAGAGATTTTAGCCAAACAAGTGGAAATGAAATCACCTCAACTGCCCTCTGAATGGCATCCGCAAAGCGGCATCCAACTGACATGGCCGCATGCCGGGACAGACTGGGCTTACATGCTGGAAGAGGTGCAGGAATGTTTTATAAATATAGCTCGCGAAATAGCCGCACGTGAGTTGCTGCTGATTGTCACTCCTGAGCCGGAAGAGGTGAAAAAACAGATTGCCTCTACCGTCAATATGGAGAACGTGCGTTTCCTGAAATGTGAGACAAATGATACATGGGCACGCGACCACGGGGCTATCACATTGATAGATATAGAAGCTCCCTCGCTGGTTGATTTCACCTTTAACGGATGGGGGTTGAAGTTTGCCTCCAACTTTGACAATCAGATTACCCGCCATGCCGTAAAAGCGGGCGTCAT
>CAKUYM010000216.1 GCA_934716785.1 uncultured Bacteroides sp.
GTTTCAACCCCTAATTTTCAGAATCGTTATGGAACGGGAGATCTCAATTCCAGTGAAGGGTCTAAAACCAGAAGTTGGGGAAACAGATTGAATGCTGCCAGTTATATGGGATACGAGCCGGTAAAAGACTATTTGCAAACTGGCGTTACTGCGACGGAGACAGTTGCTCTTTCGACAGGAACGGAGAAAAACCAGACCTATTTATCCATGGGAGCAACAAATTCAAAAGGGATTGTTCCTAACAATAAATATGACCGGTATAATTTTACCTTTCGTAATACTACTGCATTTCTTGAAGGAAAAATGAAACTGGATGTTGGAGCCAGTTATATTTATCAGAAAGATCGTAACATGATTAATCAAGGAGTGTATGGCAATCCTTTGGTGGGGGCTTATTTGTTTCCGCGCGGCAATGATTGGGAAGATATCAGCATGTATGAACGTTATGATTTTTCTCGTAATCTTTATACACAATACTGGCCGGTAGGGGATGCAGGTATTGTGATGGAAAACCCTTATTGGATTAATTATCGGGAACTTCGTCAGAATAATAAAAGCCGTTATATGCTTAATGCCTCTCTATCTTACGATATCTGGGATTGGCTGAATGTATCCGGGCGTATTCGTATGGATAACTCATATACAGATTATAGTGAGAAAAATTATGCTTCTACTAATACGCAACGCACGGAAAATTCGTTGAATGGTTTTTATGGAATCAATAAAATCCAAAATAAACAGTTGTATGGGGATGTGATGTTGAATATCAACAAATATTTTGGCGACAATTGGTCTATTCAAGCCAATATAGGTGCATCTCTTTCAGATATGCGGCAAGATGCAAATTTGACAGCCGGTCCTATTCCTGATGGAATCATTACTGATGAAAAAGCGTTATTGCCCAACTTCTTTGCTGTGCAGAACCTGAGTAACACGGCAATAACTACTCGTCGTCAGGAAGGGTGGCATGAACAGACACAATCTGTTTTCGCATCAGCGGAGATTGGTTATAAGCATGCTTATTATTTGACATTGACCGGGCGTAATGACTGGCCTTCACAGTTGGCGGGACCTCATTCAGGTAAGAGTTCTTTTTTCTACCCGTCAGTTGGTGGAAGTGTAATTTTAAGTGAGATCTTTAACCTGCCCGAACAGATAGATTATTTAAAGCTCCGTGCCTCGTGGGCTTCGGTCGGAGTTGCTTTTGAGCGGTATATAGCCAATCCGCTTTATGGGTGGAGTGCAAGTAGTCTTTCTTGGAGCACTCAGACAGAATATCCTGTTTATGATTTGAAGCCGGAGCGCACGAATTCTATGGAAGTGGGGGTTACTTTGAATTTTCTTAAACACTTTAATATTGAGTTTACGTATTACAATACTAATACCAAGGATCAGACATTTGATCCGAGTGTTTCGGTCGGTTCCGGTTCCAGTTCGTTCAAAATTCAGTCCGGCAATGTCCGCAATCGTGGCTTTGAACTTTCTTTGGGATATAACAATGTATGGAGTGGATTCTCATGGTCGACTCATTATACCTTATCCGCCAATCGTAATAAAATACTTTCATTGGCCAATAACGTAGTGGATCCGAGTACCGGTAAGGCAATTTCAATCAATATGCTTGATATGAAGGGACTCGGCAATGCTCATTTTATTCTGAAAGAAGGGGGGACATTGGGAGATTTATATTCAGTTGTGGATTTGAAACGTGATACTAACGGTGACTTTTACATTGATGAAAATGGAAAGATAGCCTCTCAGACAATCAGTAATTCGGATGATTTTATCAAGTTGGGGTCAGTGCTTCCCAAGGCAAGTATGGCTTGGCGTAATGATTTTCAGTATGCCGGATTCAATTTAGGATTGGTCATTTCGGCACGTCTTGGTGGTATTGTCTTTTCACGTACGCAAGCTATGCTCGATTATTATGGCGTATCTGAGACTTCGGCAGTTGCCCGTGATAATGGCGGGGTGGTACTGAATGGCAGTGATTTGATTGATGCCAATACTTGGTATACCGCAATTGCCGGTGGAGATGTCGTCCCGCAGTATTATACCTATTCGGCTACTAATGTCCGTTTGCAGGAAGCTACATTTGGCTATACTTTTCCCAAGAAATGGTTAGGGAATGTATGCGACCTTCAGATGTCTGTTGTAGCCCGCAATTTGTTCTTCCTGTATAAGAAAGCTCCTTTTGATCCTGAAAGCATTGCTACGACCGGTAATTTTTACTCAGGCATCGACTACTTTATGACGCCTTCAATGCGTAATGTTGGTTTCAATATTCGTCTTAAATTCTAAATCCATTACTGATATGAATTTAAAAATAAAGGCAGCAGTCGCTGCACTTGCTTTCTTCCTAACCGGATGTACAAGCAATTTTCTTGATATTAACAGCAATCCGTATGAACCGGATGCCGGACAAATGCAGGCTGACGGTTATATCATCAGTGCCGCCCTTTCCAGTTTGGCAAGTACTGTGATTTCAACCGATGTCAATACAGCACAGTATACGGAGTGTTTGATGGGAGGAACTCTTGGAGGTTATTTTGCAGATTCCAACACTTCATTTACCCGTGCTATCGCTACTTATAATGCTACGGACAATTGGACTAATGTGTTGCTTGCCAGTGAGCAGTGCGTACCTAAGATATACAGTAATCTGGCTGATTTGAATAAAAACACCGATGATCCTGTAGTGCTTGCTATTGCCCAAATAATGAAAGTGGCTGCCATGCATAGAGTGACTGATACATACGGTCCGATACCTTATAGCAAGATTAATTCGGGAGGTGAATTGCAGGTCAGTTACGATTCTCAAGAAGTCGTTTATGATAAAATGTTTGAAGAGCTGAATAGTTCGATTACTTTATTGACAGATTATCGTACAGTTTCCATCCCTTCGACTACTGATTATGTTTATGGTGGTAATGTGGAAAAGTGGATAAAATTTGCCAATTCCTTGAAACTTCGTTTGGCTATGCGTATTGTTTATGCCAACGAGACGAAGGCAAAGGAAATGGCGGAAAAGGCTGTTGGGCATGAAGTAGGAGTTATGGTTGCCAATTCGGACAACGCCCAGATAACGAACTTTGGAGATAAAGGAAATCCTATCTATACATCGGTCAATTATAATCGTGCGGCCGATTGCCTGACTGGCGGAGATACGCATGTGGCAGCCGAAATTATAGCCTATATGAATGGTTATAAAGACCCACGGCGTCCAGCTTATTTTATTCCGTCAGAATGGAATAATTATGAATTTATTGGACTTCGGCATGGCATTGTCATTCCGGAAAATTCAATAACACGCCGTTATTCAGGGGTAAATGTCAATACATCTTCCCCAATGTTTTGGATGAATGCAGCGGAAGTCGCTTTTCTTCGTGCTGAGGCGGCTGCAGTCTTTCATTTTGATATGAGAGGAGAGGCAGGTGATTTTTATAATGAAGGAATCCGTCTTTCTTTTGAGCAATGGGGAGTATCCGGTGTTGAAAGCTATATGGCTGATGCGGTTAATGTACCCGAAATTTATGTAGACCCTTATAATGGAGTCAACTCGTACAATACTACTCTTTCGGAAATTACGGTAGCTTGGAATGAAGATGCAGGTAAGGTCGAGAAGCAAGAGCGTATCATTACTCAAAAGTGGATTGCCAACTGGCAATTGGGAAATGAAGCATGGGCGGATTATCGACGTACGGGATATCCACATATTATTCCTGCTACGGTTGAAGGAAACCAAAGCCTTGGTGTGGTAAACTCCAAATTAGGTGCGCGTCGTATGCCATATCCTGTTAGGGAATATACAACCAATAATGTAAATGTACAACAGGCCGTTTCCAACCATCTGAAGGGGGCTGATAATATGGCTACCCGTGTTTGGTGGGATTGTAATCCGGCTGTAAATTGAAATCTTTAAACTATGATGAGTATGAAATTAAATATAAACGAGTTCTGTGTTTCATTGCTGCTTGCTGTTTGCTTATTCACGGCATGTGATGACTGGACTGAAACGGAAAATCTGACTATTCACAGTCCTTCTCTCAAGGAGCAAAATCCGGAGCTTTATGCACGGTATGTGCAATCTCTTAATGATTATAAGTCGACCAAGCATCAGGTGGTCATTGTCTCGGTCGATAATGCGAGTTCCTTACCTTCTTTGCGTAACCAGCATCTTACAAATCTGCCGGATAGTATTGATTATATATGTCTGAATAATATAATGGAGGTAAATACGGTGCACATAACTGAAATGGAAACGGTGCGTGAATGGGGGACGAAAATGTTGGGGCTGGTAGACTTCGATGCTATAATAAGTCAATGGAATAAGCTCCTTGAAGAAGAGAATGCCGGATTACCGCAAGAAACGGTAAATGGGAGAGCGGATGAGCTTGCGAATGGGAAAAATAATGTTTCCACCCGTTTTGTTGAATATTGTCATTCAGAGACAATGAGACGAATACAGGCTTGTAATGCGCTGGGAGTAGATGGTATAGTGGTTAAATTCACTGGCTTTGACCTTCATTCACTGGTAGAAGAGGAGGAAATAAGCACTGAGATAATTCGTCAGGCTGCCTTTTTTGATATCATCACAGATTGGAAAATTGAGAATGCGGATAAAATACTAATTTTTAGCGGATCTCCTCAAAATCTTGTCAATAAAGGGATTCTATCAGATTGTAAGTATATAATTGTTTATGCCCATAGTGTCAAGAATCAATATGAAATGTCTTATGTTGTATTGATGGCATTGGCAGAAGACATACCGTCTGACCGTTATGTGATAGGTGTATCAACCCCTTATCTTACTAACTCTGGGAGTTATAACGGTGAATTCAGTGATGGCTCTTCTGCTGTTATAGGGGCAGCTCAATGGGCGATAATGAGTAATCCTGATTATATAAAAGCCGGGATTTCAATTGATTCGGCAGAACGGGACTATTTCAATGCCAATAAGATTTATTTAAATATAAGAGAGGCGATTAATATATTAAATCCAACCGTAAAATGAGAATGCTTATGAAATATAACAAACTAATAGCTCTTGTCTGTTTTGCAATGGCTTTTATCAGTTGTCGTGAAATGGATGACAATGAGCAACATTATCAGAATAAACTCTTTATTGCAGCAGAGGATTTTGTTTATACGACATTTTTCAAGGAAGAAGATACAGAGTTGGAGTATGGGATTAAAGTGGCGGTTGCAAAACCGGAGAATCGTGATATACAGGTAATTATGGAAGTTGCTCCCGAACTTTTTGCAACTTATCGGCAAATATATCAGGATGATACGTCAATTCTTTTGCCGGAAGAGCATTACTGGATGCCGGAAACATCCGTTACGATTAAATCCGGTAATGTGACAAGTCCGGAATTGCCTGTCAGATTTACAGATGTAGGCGGTCTTGATCCAAAGATAACTTATGTGCTTCCTGTTACTATCCGATCTGTAGAAGGTATTGATGTTTTGCAGAGTGCAAGGACATATTACTATATTTTTCGGGGAGCGTCACTTATTAATGTGGTATGTAATATTAGCCGCAACAGGGCTTATCCTGACTTTAATCATGATTCAAGATTTAATAATCTGTCGGAGAATACTATGGAGATATTGTTCAAAGCCACTTCGTTTCCTAACACATTGCATACCTTGATGGGGATAGAAGGACATTATCTGCTGCGTATAGGAGATTCGGGGTTGTCGTCCAACCAGCTCCAAGTGGTTGCTTCCGATGAAAGTTGTACAAGTACGGATCTTCAGCTTGAAAGTGGAGAATGGTATCATCTGGCTGTAACTTTCAATAGAGGGGATATCAGAATATATTTGAATGGGAAGGAAAAACTTTCACAAACGGTAACACTGAAATCTGTCAGCATTGGAAACAGGCATTCGCATGAGGAGATAGGTTCTCGCTGTTTTTGGATAGGTTATTCTTATAAAGACGACCGTTATTTTGATGGCGCTGTCTCTGAAGTTAGAATTTGGAATCGGGCACTTACTGCGGAGGAAATACAGGTCGAAAACCATTCTTATAAAGTAAGTCCGCAATCTGAAGGACTTATCGCTTATTGGAAATTTGATGAAGGTAGCGGTAAGACGGCTAAAGACTATAGTATGAGCGGCTATGACCTGACGATAGAGAAAGAACCTAAATGGGAAGCTGTTTCGCTGCCCGATAATAATCCTTAAAGATGACTGAATATGAAGATGAATATGAAAACGACAAGATATGGTGTATTGCCATTATTTGTATGGTGTATGATGGCTGTTACCGCCTGCGAGGAGAATATTGAAGTGAAAAACGGGTTGAGTGATTATCCTTATTTGATTTCTACTCAACTAAACGGTTTGTTGCTTGACAAGAATACGAATAAAAACAGCTCGGTAATCGAGCTTCGTGATGAGGAATATATTACAGATGTTGTATTTCGGCTTTCTCAATTGCCTGAAAAAGGAGTGGATGTCCGGATAGCTGTGGATGAATCGTATGCGGAGACCTATAATGCCATTCATAAAACGGATTTTGAATTGTTTCCTGTGTCTAACGTTAAGATTGCCCACAATGGAATCTTTGTACTTGCCCCGGATGACAAGGCTACTCCGGGAATAAAAGTGAACCTTACTGCATTTGAAGGAATGGAGGAGGACAAAACATATATTCTTCCTTTGACGGCAACCTCTTCTACCGAAGGAGTAACCTTTACCGAATCTTCCGGACACATGGTGTTTCTTGTGCAGGATTATCGGCATAAGCCGAATACTGTAAAAGGCAAGAATGCAGTTCAGACCGTTCTTTATTTTGAAGTAAATGACACTAATCCGCTCAATGCACTTGAATTCAAAACAGAAAGCGGCAAGTATTTCTTTGACCATGTCGTGCTATTTGCTGCTAATATCAATTGGGATGAGGAAAATAAACGGGTACGTGTGTCGAGCAATTCGAATGTGCAGTTCCTGCTCGATCATAATGATGAATATTTGCAACCACTTCGGAGGGCAGGTATGAAAGTGATTATCAGTATCCTCGGCAATGGTGATGAGAGTGGCGTTTCGCAACTTTCGGATATGGGAGCCAAAGAGTTTGCACGTGAATTGGCGGCTTATTGCCGGGCATATAATATAGACGGCGTTGCTTTTGATGATGAATATTCAAAAGAACCGGACTTGTCGAATCCTTGGCTTACTGTTCCGTCCACTTATGCCAGTTCTCGGTTGGTATATGAGTGTAAGGCTGCTATGCCGGAAAAGATTGTTTCGCTCTATAACTTAGGTGATTATATGTATTCAATGAAACTTCAGGTAATCGGTGAAGTTGAACCCGGGCAATTTTGTGATTATGCAGTAGGAGATTACGGTATTATGGCG
>CAKUYM010000217.1 GCA_934716785.1 uncultured Bacteroides sp.
GAATGTAGGGGGAGGAAAAGGACAGATTCGTTTTGTGACGGATTCTTCTTTGAAAAGTGAAGCGTATTTGTTGGAGATCACACCGGATCTAATTCTTATAAAGGCTTCAGATACAAAGGGATTCTTCTATGCTCTGCAATCTATCCGTCAACTTCTTCCTGCTGCCATAGAGTCCGGACAGCCGGTGCAGAATGTCACATGGAGCATCCCTGTAGCGACCATTCAAGATGAGCCCCGTTTTGGCTTCCGCGGATTACTGCTGGATCCGGTACGTTGTTTTATTCCGAAAGAGAACGTACTGCGAATCATAGACTGTATGGCGATGCTGAAAATAAACAAACTTCATTTTCATCTGACGGATGATAACGGCTGGCGGATTGAAATAAAGAAATACCCCCGTTTGACGGAAGTAGGAGCGTGGAGGGTAGACCGTACGGACGTACCTTTTCATTCGCGCCACAATCCGGAACGGGGAGAGCCTACTCCGATAGGTGGTTTCTACACACAAAAGGAGATTCGAGAGATTGTGGCTTATGCTGCCGATAGGCAGGTTGAGGTAATTCCGGAAATAGACATACCGGCGCACAGTAATGCTGCTTTGGCTGCTTACCCCCAACTGGCTTGTCCGGTAGTAAAAGACTTTATCGGTGTACTTTCCGGCTTAGGAGGGCAAAATTCCGAGATTATTTATTGTGCGGGAAATGATAGTGTATTCACATTCCTGCAAGATGTTTTTGATGAAGTGTTGACGCTCTTTCCTTCCCGTTATATTCATGTCGGTGGGGATGAGGCACAAAAAACAAATTGGAAGAAATGTCCTCTTTGCCAAAAGCGGATGAAAAAGCGGCGTTTGGCCAATGAAGAAGATTTGCAGGGCTACTTCATGAAACGTATCAGTGATTACCTGCGTAAAAAGGGCCGTGAGGTGATAGGTTGGGATGAGTTGACTAACAGTTCTTTCCTTCCCGAAGAATCCATTATCCTTGGTTGGCAGGGAATGGGAACGGCTGCCTTGAAAGCTGCGGAAAAGGGGCATCGTTTTATCATGACTCCGGCACGCATCATGTATCTGATTCGTTATCAGGGACCGCAATGGTTTGAACCAGTCACCTATTTCGGCAACAATACCTTGAAAGATGTTTTTGATTATGAACCTGTACAGAAGGATTGGAAGCCGGAATATGAATCATTGTTGATGGGCATACAGGCTTGTATGTGGACGGAATTCAGTAATAATCCGGAAGATGTGGATTATCTTTTGTTTCCTCGCTTAGCGGCTTTGGCTGAAGTGGCGTGGACACCCGCAGGTACCAAAGATTGGCTGGGATTCTTGAAACGAATGGATGCGTACAATGCTCATCTTGCAGGAAAAGGGATTGTTTATGCTCGGTCGATGTACAACATTCAGCAGACGGTGACACCGGTGGATGGGCATTTGGAAGTGAACTTGGAATGCATTCGACCGGATGTGGAAATCCGCTATACAGTGAACGGCAGTAACCCGAGCATGTCTTCATATCGCCATGATGGACCCATTCGTGTGACAAAGACGCAAATGATAAAAGCCGCCACTTTTATGGATGGTAAGCAAATGGGGGAAATCTTAGAGTTGCAGCTTACATGGAACAAGGCTACGGCAAAAACATTGCTCGGTAATAAGAAAAATGAAATGTTATTGGTCAACGGATTGCGGGGTAGTCTCAAATATACTGATTTTGAATGGTGTAACTGGAATCGGAATGATTCTATATCTTTCACAATAGATTTGCAGGGTGAGGAAAAATTGCATAAATTTGCCATTGGCTGTATTACGAATTATGGAATGGGAGTGCATAAGCCGAAAAAGATTCGTGTAGAGGTATCCGATGATAACAAGATGTACTACGCTGTAGGAGAATTGAACTTCTCCGAGGAAGAGATTTATAAGGAAGGCACTTTCAGAAATGACTATTCGATAGATATGGGCGGAGTAGTAGCCCGTTATGTCAGGGTGACGGCAAAAGGAGCGGGGATATGTCCTGACAGTCATGTTCGTCCGGGACAAGAAGCGAGAATCTATTTTGATGAAGTGATTATAGAATAGTACTCAAACAGTTAAAAACAACAATTATGTACATTGACCTAAAGAAACGAACTTTTTTACTCTTGTTGGCAGGACTGACTGCAACCTATGCTTCGGCACAGAGCCAACCGTTGCCCGAATGGCAAAGCCTGTATGCAGTAGGACTGAATAAACTTGCCCCTCATACCTACGTATGGCCTTATGCCGATGCTTCCGATATTGAAAAACCGGGTGGATACGAGCAATCTCCGTTTTATATGAGTCTGAACGGAAAATGGAAATTCCATTGGGTGAAGAATCCCGATAACCGTCCGAAAGACTTTTATCAGCCGTCCTATTATACCGGCGGTTGGGCGGATATCAATGTCCCCGGCAATTGGGAATGTCAAGGTTATGGCACTGCTATCTACGTCAACGAGACGTATGAATTTGACGACAAGATGTTTAATTTTAAGAAGAACCCGCCACTGGTTCCTCATGCGGAGAATGAAGTCGGTTCATACCGTCGTACATTCAAGGTGCCCGCCGACTGGAAAGATCGTCGAGTGGTACTGTGCTGCGAAGGTGTGATTTCTTTCTATTATGCATGGGTGAACGGGAAACTGCTCGGATACAACCAAGGCTCGAAAACAAATGCCGAATGGGACATCACGGATACCCTGAATGACGGAGAAAATGTAGTGGCTTTGGAGGTGTATCGCTGGAGTGCGGGCGCATACTTGGAATGTCAGGATATGTGGCGCTTGAGCGGTATCGAACGGGATGTCTACTTATATAGTACTCCCAAACAGTATATTGCCGACTATAAACTGAATGCTTCTTTGGATAAGGAAAAATACAAGGATGGTATCTTCGGGTTGGAAGTAACCGTAGAAGGTCCTTCCGTTACCGCCAGCTCCATTGCGTACATATTGAAAGATAATTCGGGCAAAGCTGTCTTGCAGGATGCTGTTCAGATTAAATCCCGTGGATTGAGTAACTTCATCGCATTTGATGAAAAGAAGATTCCGAACGTAAAAGCATGGAGTGCAGAACATCCCAACCTTTATACATTGGTACTTGAATTGAAAGATGCCCAAGGTAAAGTCACTGAACTGACCGGGTGTGAAGTCGGTTTCCGCACTTCGGAAATTAAGGACGGCCGCTTCTGCATCAACGGTGTTCCGGTATTGGTGAAAGGAACCAACCGCCACGAACACTCACAACTCGGACGTACGGTGAGCAAGGAACTTATGGAACTGGATATCAAATTGATGAAACAGCATAACATCAACCTTGTCCGTAATTCGCATTATCCCACCCATCCTTATTGGCATCAGCTTTGCGACCGCTACGGACTGTACATGATTGATGAAGCAAACATCGAATCTCACGGCATGGGTTACGGTCCCGCTTCCCTTGCCAAAGACAGCACTTGGCTGACAGCTCACATGGATCGTACACACCGTATGTATGAGCGTTCCAAAAATCATCCGGCAATTGTTATTTGGTCGCTTGGAAACGAAGCCGGTAACGGTATCAACTTCGAACGCACCTACGACTGGCTGAAATCCGTAGATAAAACTCGCCCCGTACAGTACGAACGTGCCGAGCAGAATTACAATACGGATATTTACTGCCGCATGTACCGCAGTGTAGACGAAATAAAAGCGTATGTAGCGAAGAAGGACATCTACCGTCCTTTTATCCTTTGTGAATACCTGCACGCAATGGGCAACAGTTGCGGTGGACTGAAAGAATACTGGGATGTCTTCGAAAATGAACCGATGGCTCAAGGTGGTAGCGTTTGGGATTGGGTAGACCAGTCATTCCGCGAAATAGACAAGAACGGAAAATGGTATTGGACTTACGGCGGTGACTACGGAACGGAGGGGGTACCGAGTTTCGGCAACTTCTGCTGCAACGGCTTGGTGGGTGCCGACCGCGAACCGCATCCGCATCTGCTTGAAGTGAAAAAAGTTTATCAGAATATCAAGACTACGCTGCTTGATCGGCGAAACATGAAACTCCGCATCAAGAATTGGTATGATTTCTCCAACCTGAATGAATATATATTCCATTGGAATGTTACGACAGATAGCGGAGAAAGGCTGGCAGAAGGTACGAATGTATTGGATTGTGAACCACATGCTACAATAGATATACAGTTGGGCAATGTGCTCCTTTCGAAGAAAGATCGGGAAGCTTATCTGAATATCAGTTGGACGCGTAAGGATGACTCTCCACTGATAGCCAAAGACTGGGAAGTGGCCTATGACCAATTTGTACTTCCCGGCAATAAAAACTCCACGGCTCATCGTCCGCAAAAAGCCGGTGAGACGACTTTCATCGTTGATAAAGAAACGGGAGCTTTGACTTCTTTAAGCTTGGATGGCAAAGAGTTGCTTTCTACCCCTGTAACATTGAGCCTTTTCCGTCCGACTACAGACAATGATAATCGTGACAAGAATGGTGCACGTCTGTGGCGAAAAGCAGGACTGGATAATCTAACCCAAAAAGTTGTTTCACTGAAAGAAAGTAAGAGCTCGACAACCGTTCGTGTAGAAGTTCTCAATGCGAAAGGAGAGAAAGTTGGTATGGCCGACTTTATCTATGCACTGGATAAGAACGGTGCATTGAAAGTGAATACCACTTTTGAACCGGATACTGCAATCGTGAAGTCAATGGCTCGTCTGGGATTGACATTCCGCATGGCTGATATTTACGATCAGGTTTCTTATTTGGGACGCGGTGACAATGAAACGTATGCCGATCGCAATCAATCCGGCAGAGTCGGACTGTATCGGACAACTCCCGAACGTATGTTCCATTATTATGTCATTCCGCAATCTACAGGCAACCGCACTGATGTACGTTGGGCGAAGTTAACGAATCACTCAGGTGAAGGAATCTTTATAGAGTCGAATCGCACTTTCCAGTTTAGTGTCATTCCTTTCGCAGATGTGTTGTTGGAAAAAGCTCGCCATATCAATGATTTGGAGCGTGATGGAATGCTTACCGTACACTTGGATGCGGAACAAGCTGGCGTAGGAACAGCTACTTGCGGTCCCGGTGTATTGCCGCAATACTTGGTGCCAGTGAAGAAACAGACTTTTGAATTTATTATTTATCCGGTAAGATAAATTTAAGGACAATAGGCTGTAAGATTATACATGATTGGGTGTGGGTTTCACGTTTTTCGGATATTATTCAGAAATATCTTGGCATAGTCGTGAAATTCACACCTTTATGTTATCTTTGCCCCATCAGTATTAATTAAATTTTATATCATGAATAAACAACTGACTCTTTTCTTGTTTTTCCTTGTCGCAGTATTGGGTGTACAGGCGCAAAAGTCCGGAGAATATTATGTAAAGCACATTGAATTTCCTCCAAATGCCACTATCGAGCAAAAGGTGGACATGGCTGCGCGTCTCGTGCCCACTCCTCAGCAATATGCTTGGCAACAGATGGAACTAACAGCTTTTCTCCATTTTGGAATCAACACTTTTACCGGACGCGAATGGGGGGATGGCAAAGAAGACCCTGCACTTTTCAATCCTTCGGAGCTGGATGCCGAACAATGGGTGCGCAGTCTTAAAGAGGCTGGCTTTAAGATGGTGCTTCTGACAGCGAAGCATCATGATGGTTTTTGTCTTTGGCCGACGGCTACAACGAAACATTCCGTAGCCTCTTCTCCTTGGAAGAACGGAAAAGGAGATGTTGTAAAAGAACTCAGGAACGCTTGTGATAAATATGGGATGAAGTTTGGTGTTTACCTCTCCCCGTGGGATAGGAATGCGGAATGTTATGGAGACTCTCCCCGTTACAATGAGTTCTTTATCCGTCAGTTGACGGAGTTGCTTAGCAATTATGGCGAAGTGAACGAAGTGTGGTTTGACGGTGCGAATGGAGAAGGACCGAACGGAAAGAAACAAATATATGATTGGGACGCTTTTTACAAAACTATCCAACGTTTGCAGCCTAAAGCCGTAATGGCGATTATGGGCGATGATGTACGTTGGGTAGGCAACGAAAAAGGATTGGGGCGCAAAACGGAATGGAATGCAACAGTGCTGACCCCGGGAATTTATGCCCGTTCGGCAGAAAATAATAAGCGCTTGGGGGTATTCAGCAAAGCGGAAGATTTGGGTAGTCGTAAGATGTTGGAGAAAGCCACGGAATTATTCTGGTATCCTTCGGAGGTGGATGTATCTATCCGTCCGGGATGGTTCTATCACGAGGCGGAAGATAGCAAAGTCAAGTCTCTGAAGCATCTGTCGGATATTTATTTTCAATCAGTAGGATACAATTCTGTGCTTTTATTGAATATACCTCCCGATCGCAGAGGGTTGATTCATGAAGCGGACGTAAATCGTTTGAATGAATTTGCTGCTTACCGTCAGCAGATATTTGCTGACAACCGGGTGAAAAAAGGAAGAAACTGCTGGGATGCCACTTCGGGCAGTGAGGCAGTCTATAATTTGAAATCGAAGTCGGAAATTAATGTGGTGATGCTTCAAGAAGATATAACGAAAGGGCAGAGAGTGGAAGCTTTTATCGTTGAGGCTTTGACGGACAACGGTTGGCAAGAAGTAGGCAAAGGCACAACAATCGGATATAAACGTATGTTGCGTTTTCCGGCAGTAAAAGCCGGTAAGCTACGGGTGAAGATAGGTGAATGTCGTCTGACTGCTCACATTAGTCAGGTGGCTGCCTACTATGCAGCTCCTTTGCAGGAAGCCGTTCAGGGTGAAGATTGGAATAATTTACCCCGTACAGATTGGAAGCAAATAGCTGCTTCGCCTCTGGCTATTGACTTGGGCAAAACGGTGACATTGAGCAGTTTTACTTATGCTCCGTTGAAAACGGAAGCGAAACCGACAATGGCCTTCCGTTATAAGTTCTTTGTGAGCACGAACGGCAAGAATTGGAAGGAGGTCCCGACCAATGGAGAGTTCAGTAATATCATGCATAACCCATTGCCGCAGACAGTAACTTTTGGTCAGAAAGTGCAGGCACGTTATATAAAATTGGAAGCTACTACCCCGGCTGCCACTACAGCAAAGGTAGAAATGAATGAGATAGGAGTGATGGTTGCTCCCTAATTAAGTAACCGTAGTCGAAAGAAAAGATACGTTTGGAAATAAGGAGAATAACAGTAGGACTGGTGGTCTTGATTTTCGTGAATCAGCCGCCAGTCTTTCTTTTTCTAAACCAAATGAGTGTTGGGCTGTTATTGTTGAAAAAGACAGAAATTATGTTAGTAGTAGAT
>CAKUYM010000218.1 GCA_934716785.1 uncultured Bacteroides sp.
GGTCTGTCATTGGCCGGGACCGGAGTCAATATGGCGAAAGAAAACTGGGTGCTGGCTTTGCTCTCATTAATCACTGCGGTTATTGTTTCCATGAAAGCCAAGGGACTGTTGAAGTTGATTCCTATCTTTTGCGGGATTATAGTAGGTTATCTGGCCGCTTGGCTTTTTTATGATCTGGATTTGTCGGGTGTCAGGGATGCGGCATGGATCGGACTTCCGCAGTTCGTTTTCCCGAAGTTCTCCTGGGAGCCGGTTTTGTTCATGATTCCGGTTGCGATAGCTCCGGTGATAGAGCATATCGGAGATGTCTATGTGGTGAATACGGTTGCAGGCAAGGACTTTGTGAAAGATCCCGGTTTGCATCGCACTTTATTGGGAGACGGACTGGCGTGTTGCTTTGCCGGACTGGTAGGCGGGCCTCCGGTCACTACTTATTCGGAGGTGACGGGTGCCATGTCATTGACCAAAATCACCAATCCGCAAGTCATACGGATTGCCGCTGTCACTGCCATCTTGTTTTCTGTGATAGGCAAGGTCAGCGCATTGTTGAAATCCATTCCGAGTGCGGTATTGGGAGGAATCATGCTGCTGCTTTTCGGTACGATTGCCTGTGCGGGAATTGCCAATTTAGTGAACAATTGCATTGATTTGAGCCGCACACGCAATATCATCATTGTATCGCTGACGCTGACTGTCGGCATTGGCGGAGCCGTCTTCACTTTTGGAGATTTCTCTCTGTCGGGCATCGGGTTGGCAGCTTTGGTAGGGGTGCTTCTGAACCTCATATTGCCTAAAGACGAATAAGGACATTCGTTATTATAACGATACCATCCTATTATAACTCTACCACCCTTGCAACAGATAGCTGCGGCAAGGGTGGTTTTCTTTTTTCTGTTCTTGGAAATTCCTCTTTGTGCTGTTATGCCAGAAATTTCATGATGTCTTCGTCTACAGAGCTGATGCCACCGATTCCGAACTGCTCTACCAGCACATTCTTTACATTAGGCGACAGGAAGGCGGGGAGAGTAGGGCCGAGGTGGATATTCTTCACTCCCAATGCCAATAGAGACAGTAAAACGATGACAGCTTTCTGCTCATACCAAGCAATATTGTAAACGATGGGCAGTTTATTGACATCGTCCAATCCGAAGATTTCTTTCAATTTCAAGGCGATGACTGCCAATGAATAACTGTCATTGCATTGTCCGGCATCCAATACGCGGGGGATACCGTTAATGTCGCCCAACGCCAGTTTGTTGTAGCGGTATTTAGCGCAACCGGCAGTCAGGATAACAGTATCTGCCGGCAACTTCCGGGCAAATTCCGTATAGTATTCGCGGCTTTTCATACGTCCGTCGCATCCTGCCATGACAAAGAATTTGCGGATGGCGCCACTCTTCACGGCATCTACCACCTTATCTGCCAGCGCCGTCACTTGCGCATGGGCGAATCCACCGACAAGTGTCCCGTTCTCGATAGCCACGGGCGGCTGGCATTGTTTGGCATGGGCTATTAGTGCGGAGAAATCTTTTGGCTTACCATCTTTGCGTTCGGGGATGTAATGTGCGCCTTCCAAGCCGCAAGCTCCGGTGATATAGATACGGTCTTTGTAAGTGGCATTCGCACGTGGAGGCACGATGCAGTTGCTCGTAAACAAGATAGGACCGTTGAAACTCTCAAATTCTTCTTTCTGTTTCCACCAAGCATTCCCGTAGTTGCCTGCCAGATGCTTATATTTTTTCAGTTGGGGATAGTAATGCGCGGGAAGCATTTCACTGTGCGTATATACATCCACTCCGGTGCCTTCGGTCTGTTTCAGCAGCTCTTCGATATCTTTCAGGTCGTGACCGCTGATAAGGATACCGGGATTGTTGCGGACACCGATATTCACTTCCGTGATCTCCGGATTTCCGTAGCTGCTTGTATTGGCTTTGTCCAATTGCGCCATTGCGGATACACCATGTTTCCCAGTTTCCAGAGTCAACTGCACCAACTCTTCCATCGTTATGTCGCTGCGGGTTATCTCAGCCAATGCGTGCTGCATAAAGGCGAAGATTTCCGGCGACCGGTAGCCGAGGTTGTCGGCATGTTCCACATAGGCTGCCATGCCTTTCAGTCCGTAGTGTACCAGCTCTTTCAGTGAACGGATATCTTCGTTTGCAGTACGAAGTACGCCCACTGTCTTTGATTTTTCTTCAAACTCGCTCTCATCACCGTCCCAAAGGCATTCGTCAGGAGCGTTTTCTATTGTAACTTTACTGCTGAGTTCTTTTTTCAGCTTCAGCCCTTCTTTGATCTTGCGAGTGATAGCCTCCTTGTCAAAGTTGGCATTGGTAATGGTGATGAACAGGGCATCATAGATAAATTTGTCCGCATCTTCGGAAGATTTCCCCTCCTTGCGCAAGTGTTCGTTGTAGACGGCGATTCCCCGTACTACGAAAAGCAACAAGTCTTGCAAATTAGCCACTTCGGATGTTTTACCGCATACTCCTTTCAAGGTACAGCCCGTACCCATTGCAGTCTCTTGACATTGATAACAGAACATACTCATAATTTTACGTTTAAATTAGTCTTGTTTCCTAATTATAACATAAAAGCCGAGAAAATGTTTGCTGCCTGTTCTGCTCAATAAAAGTTTTTCTCTAAAATAGCACATATGCTACTTTACGTTTCTATTCGCAGTGAAAATGCTATGAGGGTAAAATCGAAAAAATAATATTCTATAGGAGGGCTATATGGCAGTTTGCACCATGAATATTCTGTTGATAGAAATAATTGTGGAGAATCCTGTCGCCTGATTGAAGGAAGATGAACCGTGCGTTACGTTTTTTTAAGTGGTGCAAAGTCCGAATAATTTGCTTGGCTCGATGATTATTCTGAACTTTGCACCGCGACTGATACGCAAAGTTTAACGTTTTAGGAAATAAGAATTTTATATGAATACAACGGAGACAATCGTGGCACTGTTCGATTTCGACGGTGTCATTATGGACACGGAGACACAGTACACTGTTTTTTGGAATGAACAAGGATTGAAGTATCTGAATGAAGAAGATTTCGGACGTCGTATCAAAGGGCAGACCTTGACGCAAATCTACGATAAATATTTCTCGACTCTTCCGGAAGCACAGCAGGAAATCACGGCCAAGCTCAATGCCTTCGAGAAACAGATGGCCTACGAATATATCCCCGGTGTGGAAGCGTTTATCGCAGACTTGCACCGTCATGGCGTGAAGACAGCCGTAGTGACCAGCTCCAACGAAGAAAAGATGCAGAATGTTTACAAGGCTCACCCTGAGTTTAAGGGAATGGTAGACCGTATCCTTACCGGTGAAATGTTTGCCCGCTCCAAACCCGCTCCCGATTGTTTCTTGTTGGGAATGGAAATATTCGGAGCTACTCCCGAGGATACGTATGTGTTTGAAGACTCTTTCCACGGTTTGCAGGCGGGGATGACTTCCGGGGCAACCGTTATCGGACTTGCAACCACCAATTCTTCCGAGGCCATCGCGGGGAAGGCACATTATATAATGAACGACTTCACTGAAATGACTTACGATAAACTGCTGACATTGCATCGCTGATTCAATCCGGCGATACAACGCAATGCTCTCGTATAGCTTATCTCCTCTTGCGTCCCGTCCCGAACCAACCGTCCGGACTGGGCATGAGAGGATTTTTTGTATTTCTTTCTCTGTTATGAACTAAATGTTGTAACTTTGCCCCCGGTTTTTTGCAGATGTTCGGCAACACATAGCTTAGAACGTAAATAATAATCGCAAAGAACGCGTAATAATTAATTTATAATTCAAAACTTAAGAAAATGGCTGGTTATATATCAGATGATACAAGAAAGGTGACTACTCATCGCTTGGTGGAAATGAAACAGAGAGGTGAAAAAATTTCTATGCTTACTTCCTATGACTACACAATGGCGCAGATTGTAGACGGGGCGGGGATGGATGTTATTCTCGTGGGCGATTCCGCTTCCAATGTAATGGCGGGCAACGTGACCACACTGCCTATCACTCTCGACCAAATGATTTATCATGCCAAATCCGTGGTACGTGGCGTGAAGCGTGCGATGGTGGTGGTTGATATGCCTTTCGGCTCCTATCAAGGCAACGAGATGGAAGGACTTGCTTCCGCCATCCGTATAATGAAGGAAAGTCATGCCGATGCTCTGAAACTGGAAGGTGGCGAGGAAGTCATCGACACGGTGAAGCGCATTGTCTGTGCCGGTATCCCGGTGATGGGACACCTCGGGCTGATGCCGCAGTCCATCAACAAATACGGAACTTATGCCGTGCGTGCCAAAGACGATGCAGAAGCGGAGAAACTGATTCGTGACGCGCATCTGCTCGAAGATGCCGGCTGCTTTGCCATCGTGCTCGAAAAGATTCCGGCAGCTCTTGCCGAACGTGTGGCTTCCGAACTGACTATACCTATCATCGGTATCGGTGCAGGTGGTCATGTGGACGGTCAGGTGCTGGTCGTTCAGGATATGCTTGGCATGAACAACGGATTCCGTCCTCGTTTCTTACGTCGCTATGCTGATTTGTACACCGTGATGACCGATGCAATCAGCCGTTATATATCCGATGTGAAGAATTGTGACTTCCCTAACGAGAAGGACCAATATTAAGAATATGTCAGTGACATTGTGGACAGTACATTTTATGCGGATATGTATAGCTAATTTGCTATTGTTTGTATCCCTGTATATGCTGTTTCCGGTACTTTCCGTTGAGATGGCCGACCGGCTTGGAGTACCGGTGGCGCAGACCGGGGTAATCTTTCTCTTTTTCACGCTGGGGATGTTTCTTGTCGGACCCTTTCACGCCTATCTTGTGGATGCATACAAACGTAAGACAGTGTGTGTGCTCTCTTGGGCGCTTATGGTGGCGGCAACGGCAGGCTATGCTTTTGTGACCGGCATGGCGGAGCTTCTCTTGTTGAGTACCGTGCAGGGGGCGGTTTTCGGCATAGCTACGACGGCAGGCATCACATTGGCAATCGATGTCACCAATTCAACACTGCGCAGCGCGGGGAATGTGAATTTCTCGCGACTGGCTCGCTTTGGAATGATTTTGGGCATTATTCTCGGAGTATGGCTTTATAAGAGTTATTCTTTCCTGAATTTGTTGTCGGTCTCTGTCATCATCGGAGCAGTGGGGATTTTGGTCGCGATGGGAGTTTATGTGCCTTTTCGTGCACCGATTGTCACCCGCCTTTTCTCGTTCGATCGCTTTCTGCTGTTGCGCGGATGGATTCCTGCTCTTAATGCGATTCTGGTAATGTTTATACCGGGGCTGTTGATTCCGTTGGTGTCTCATTCATCTTTTAATGATTCCGTGTTCGGAAATATGGAAATCCCTATACCTTTCTTTGCTGGAGTGGGAGTGGGGTATTTGTTGTCTCTATTTCTGGCGCGTCTTTTATCCATGAAAGAAAGAATCCTGCGACTGGGCATTATCGGAATCGGGTTGGAGATATTGGCACTCTTTTTATTAAATACTGTTCCAGTGTTTATCCCTTCCGTCCTTTTGGGGATTGGACTGGGGCTTGTCATGCCGGAATTTTTAGTTATGTTTGTGAAGCTGTCTCACCATTGCCAGCGTGGAACGGCAAACACCACCTGCCTTTTGGCAAGTGAGGCGGGAGTCTCCTTGGGTATTGCCTCTGCATGCTGTCTGGATGCTGATATTAGCAGGATGTTGCATATCGGAGAGATAACGGCATCAGTAGCATTGGTGCTTTTCGTCATTGTGACATATCCTTATTATATAAGAAAGAAAGTAAGATAGGTTATCATATAATTATAAGGAGCCTTTAATCATAAGGAGCCCTTGCATAAATGTACCAATGGTCTTGATATACAAGAAATCCCCCTGCTACAGTTCAAAGTTAGTGTGGCAGGGGGATTTTTCATTCTCAAGTATTAAATTTCTCAATTATTGAGTTCCTTAATTTTTAAGTCCTTAATTTTTTAATTATTAATTCCGACTGACTTGTTTTACTCCTTTCACCGTCCTCAATTTCTTGATCAGTGTTTCCAGTCTGCCCGTATCGCCGACCATAATCGTCAGTGTCCCCGAGAACAATCCGTCATGAGAATCAATGCCGATAGAGCGCAGCGTGATTCCGTTCTCTTTCGATATGATAGAAGTGATGTTTGTCACAATACCAATATCGTCATGCCCTACAACGCGCAACGTGATAGGATACTGCGTGCCTTCCGACTTGCCTGCCCAACGGGCTTTGACAATCCGGTAGCCGAAGCGTTCGCGCATCTGTATGGCATTGGGGCAGTCTTTTCTATGAATCTTGATACCTCCGTTTACTGTCACGAAGCCGAATACATCATCCCCGTAAATAGGATTGCAACATTTGGCGAGCTTGAAATCCAACCCTTTCAGATTTTGGTCTATCACAAGCACGTCCTCTTTTGATGTCGTCTCTTCCTGCGGCATCTGCATGTTGTATCCTTCGGCGCTGCGGTATACTACATCGTCATGTACGTCATTGTCCCGTTTCTGCTGTTCCATATATTTGTCCAGCACCTCGTTGACATCCAGCGTCTCATCTGCTATTTTCTGATAAAACTCCGTCACGTTCTTGAAACCCAACCGCTTGATGAGTCTCATCATGGTTGCCTCGTCATACTCCAACTTACGATTCTTGAACTTCCGCTCCAACGTCTCCTTGGCAAAGTCATGCTGGCGTGCCACCATCTCCTTGAGTGCTTGGCGAATCTTTGTGCGTGCCTTGGATGTGGTCACGATATTGAGCCAGTCTTGTTTCGGAGTCTGAGTATTTGAAGTCATAATCTCCACCTGGTCACCGCTATTCAGCTTCTGCTTCAGTTGGGCATTCTTCCCGTTCACTTTGGCTCCGATGCACTTGCATCCTAATTTGCTATGAATGTGAAAGGCGAAATCGAGCACGGTGGCACCCTTGGGCAGTTTGAACAGGTCTCCTTTAGGGGTAAATACGAACACCTCGTCCTCGTAAAGATCCATCTTGAACTGGTCCATTACTTTCATTGAATCGTTGTCCGCATTTTCCAACGCCTCCCGAACCGAAGTCAGCCATTCGTCCAAACCGCTCTCGCCCTTGATGCCCTTGTACCTCCAATGGGCTGCCAGCCCCCTTTCGGCGATTTCATCCATGCGGCGGGTACGTATCTGCACTTCCACCCATTTGCCTTCCGGTCCCATCACGGTGATATGC
>CAKUYM010000219.1 GCA_934716785.1 uncultured Bacteroides sp.
TTCATAAACATCTGTACGCGCTTGGGAAGCGTTATTTCATCAAAAGATGAATAAGCCTCACTCCAGAAAGCAGTTCCCCATGCCTTATTTAATAGTTGGATATCATTATTGTATTTGGCACGGAGAAAATCACGGAAAGCGAGCTCCGCTTTCGGATTATAATCAAACTGTACAGCAGGTTCGTTGTCGAGTTGCCATCCGACAATGCGGGAGTCATTGCCATAATGTTGTGCCAGTTTTTCAATCATTTTGTATGATAATTCCCTGTAAAGAGGCGAAGCAAATGAAGCATGCTGACGAGCACCGTGGTCAAGTATCGTTCCATTCTCATTCTTCAATAGAATTTCGGGATATTTCCGGCTCATCCATACAGGAGGAGTGGCAGTAGAAGTACACATGATCACTTTCAAATCATACTTGGCTGCCAAAGCTACAGCCCTGTCCAGCCATGCAAAATCATAGCGCCCCTCTTCCGGTTCCAGTTGCGCCCAGGCAAACTCGGCAAAATGGGTAAATTCAAATCCCAGTTCATGCATCTTCTTGAAGTCACGTTCCCACTGGCTTTCATCCCAATGTTCGGGGTAATAATAGACTCCTGTCAGTATCAGGTCTTTGTCGTTAAACCAAGACTTCCTTTTTAGTGCCTCCACAGCACAATGAATCAAATTGCGGGAAGAGGCATATCCGATAATCCGGTCCGTCCAACTGGAAGTACAAGCCATGCGAAAAGTTCCGTCCGGCGAGTGGCAAATGCCGGGGTCACACATCAATTTATCTTTACCAAACGCAGGGATCACCGACCAAAGACTTAGAGCTATCAAGATTACTACTTTTTTCATGGTTCCTTATTAAGATTTAAAAGTTTACCTTGCAAAGGTAAGGTATCTCCGCCCCTCCTCAAAGATAAAGAGCATGGACAATATTTCAAATTCATGTAGTTTTGTACACGAACGCTTTTAAATATTCATCCTGATACAATATTCTATGTATCTGTACATCTTTCTATTTACTTAGCCCTTAAAAAGCTCTACTTTAGCGGCAGATTTTAAAAAGAATGAAAAACATATCAACACTAATCATGAAACGACTTTTAGTAAGTATTGCTATCGTATTTACCTCCATACTGACCGTAGCGGGGCAAAATCACTCTTTCAGCTTATCCGGCAAATGGAATTTCCGGATAGACCGGGAAGATACCGGCATCAAGGAACAATGGTTCAAAAAATCCCTTGACGATTCTATCAACCTACCCGGCTCCATGCCCGAAAAACTGAAAGGAGATGAAGTAACCGTCCGTACCCAATGGACCGGAAGTCTCTACGACAGTTCTTACTACTTCAACCCATATATGGAAAAATACAGGATAGAGGGACAAGTAAAGCTACCCTTCTTTCTGACTCCCGACAAACATTATGTAGGTGTGGCCTGGTATCAAAAGAAAGTGACAATTCCGGCTGACTGGAAAGGAGAAAGAATCACTCTTTTTCTGGAACGTCCGCACATCGAAACTACTGTATGGGTCAATCAGCAGGAGCTTGGTATGCAAAACAGTCTTTGTGTTCCCCATGTCTATGACCTGACTGCCGCAACCACCCCCGGAAAAACGTACCTGATTACCATCCGTATCGATAATAGAATCAAAGAAATCAACGTAGGTTTCGATTCTCACAGCATCACCGACCAGACACAAGGTAACTGGAACGGCATCGTCGGACGAATCGAATTACAAGCTACTCCTAAAGTCCATTTGGAAGACATTCAGGTATATCCCGATTTGAGCAATCAGAAAGCGCTGGTTCGCATGAATATACGGTCTGCTTCTTCCACCAAGGGAGAGGTCACCCTTTCCGCCGAGAGCTTTAACACGGACATTCAGCACAAAGTGGCTCCCGTACATCAAAGTTTCAACATCCGTCCGGGAGATAATCCGGTGGATATGGAACTTCCGATGGGAAAAGAGTTCCTGACGTGGGATGAATTCAGTCCGGCACTTTATAAACTGACAGTCAAATTGACCAACGGCAAGCAAACTGACACACAACAAGTACAGTTCGGTATGCGTGATTTCAAGATAGAAGGAAAATGGTTCTATGTAAATGGTCGCAAAACGATGCTTCGCGGTACGGTGGAAAACTGTGACTTCCCCTTGACAGGCTATGCGCCGATGGATGTAGCTTCCTGGGAACGAGTGTTCCGCATTTGTCGTAACTATGGCCTGAATCACATGCGCTTCCACTCCTTCTGTCCGCCGGAAGCAGCTTTCATCGCTGCCGATCTGGTCGGTTTCTATCTGCAGCCGGAAGGACCGAGCTGGCCGAACCATGGTCCTAAATTGGGCAACGGACAGCCTATTGACAAATATCTAATGGATGAAACAATCGCACTGACGAAAGAATACGGAAACTATGCTTCTTACTGCATGTTGGCTTGTGGCAATGAGCCTTCCGGTCGTTGGGTGGCATGGGTCAGCAAGTTCGTGGATTATTGGAAAGCAACCGATCCGCGTCGTGTATACACAGGAGCCTCCGTTGGAAACAGCTGGCAATGGCAACCTCACAATGAGTATCATGTGAAAGCCGGCGCACGCGGACTTAGTTGGGTAGGTGCGCAACCGGAAAGTGAATCGGATTACCGTGCAAGAATCGACACGGTGAAACAACCGTATGTATCACACGAAACAGGTCAATGGTGCGTATTCCCGAATTTCAATGAAATCCGTAAATATACCGGAGTCAATAAAGCGAAGAACTTTGAAATCTTCCGGGATATTCTGAACGATAACCACATGGGAAGCCAAAGTCACGACTTTATGATGGCTTCGGGTAAATTGCAAGCACTCTGCTACAAACACGAGATTGAAAAGACCTTGCGTACTCCGGACTATGCTGGATTCCAGTTGCTGGCTCTCAATGATTATTCCGGCCAAGGAACTGCATTAGTCGGTGTACTGGACGTGTTCTTTGAAGAAAAAGGATATATCAACGCAGAGCAGTTCAGACGCTTTTGCAGTCCTACCGTACCTTTGGCGCGTATTCCTAAATTTGTATATGCCAACAATGAAACATTCCATGCCGACATTGAAGTATCTCATTTCGGAGCTGCTCCCTTGAAAAGTGCAAAAACAGTATATACCATTAAGGACAAATTCGGGAAAGTATATGCTCATGGAACTGTCGGCACCCACCACATTCCCATCGGAAATCTTTATTCTCTGGGTAGTGTAGATATGACTCTGGAAGGAATAGATACACCGCGGAAACTAAATCTGGAAGTACGCATCGAAGGCAGTGATGCCGTAAACGACTGGGATTTCTGGGTATATCCGGCACAAGTGGAACTGGTGCAAGGAACAGTATATACCACCGACACCTTGGATGCCAAGGCATTGGCTGTGCTGCAAGACGGTGGGAATGTGCTGATTACGGCTGCCGGAAAGATACAATACGGCAAAGAAGTCAAACAATACTTCACTCCCGTATTCTGGAATACTTCCTGGTTCAAGATGCGTCCGCCTCACACAACCGGTATTTTCCTGAATGAATATCACCCTCTTTTCCGCAAATTCCCTACCGAATATCATAGTAACCTGCAATGGTGGGAACTGCTGAACAAAGCGCAAGTGATGCAATTCACCGACTTCCCGGCAACATTCCAACCAACGGTTCAAAGTATTGATACTTGGTTTATCAGCCGGAAAATCGGCATGTTGTTCGAAGCAAAGGTCTTGAACGGTAAATTGATGATGACCAGTATGGACATTACTTCCCAACCGGAAAAACGAATCGTTGCCCGCCAGATGCATAAAGCAATCCTGGATTATATGAATTCGGATGCTTTCCGCCCGGCAGAACAGATAGCTCCGGAGCTGATACAGGCATTATTCACCAAAGTGGCGGGAGATGTGAAATCTTATACCAAAGATTCACCTGACGAACTCAAACCGAAAATTAACTAAATGGGAAACTATCAGGCACACCCTGTATCCCATCAAACCATATACATTAATACTATTTACATGAAAACAACTATTATAGGCTTGCTACTCTTGGCTACGGCAAATATCCAAGCACAGGAGAAAGCCCAAACATACCGGTTGGCAGATGCTCCCCGCTACAGTGAGGAGACGGGATATGGATATGATCTCGTTGCCACTCCCGAAAAAGGCAGTAAGGCACCTTTCTTCTTTTCTGTCCGTGTGCCGGACGGTAACTACCAAGTAACCGTTCGCTTGGGAAGCAAGAAACAGGCAGGAGTGACCACTGTAAGAGGCGAGTCACGCCGACTATTCATTGATAATCTTGCTACAAAAAAGGGACAATTCGTAGATGAGACATTTATCATCAACAAACGCAATCCTCGCATTTCCGAAAAAGAATCCGTACGAATCAAACCCCGCGAAAAGGCCAAACTGAACTGGGACGATAAACTGACGCTGGAATTTAACGGTGATGCACCCGTATGCCAGAGTATCAGCATCAAGCCTGCCGATCCGTCGGTGATCACCGTCTTTCTATGCGGCAACAGTACTGTAGTCGACCAAGACAACGAGCCATGGGCAAGCTGGGGACAAATGATACCTTATTTTTTCGGTACGGACGTTTGTATCGCCAATTATGCGGAATCGGGCGAATCAGCCAATACGTTTATTGCCGCAGGACGTTTGAAAAAAGCATTGAGCCAGATAAAAAAAGGAGATTATCTTTTCATGGAATTCGGGCATAACGACCAAAAGCAAAAAGGACCGGGCAAAGGAGCTTATTACTCTTTTATGACCAGCCTGAAAACATTTATTGATGAAGCTCGTGCACGGGGAGCATACCCTGTACTGGTCACTCCCACCCAACGCCGGAGTTTCGACGCAACCGGACATATCCGTGACACACACGAAGATTATCCGGAAGCCATGCGTTGGCTGGCAGCTAAAGAAAATGTTCCGTTGATTGACCTCAACGAAATGACCCGTACGCTTTATGAAGCTTTGGGAACAGAAACGTCGAAACGTGCTTTCGTACACTATCCGGCAGGCACTTATCCGGGACAGACCAAAGCCTTTGAGGATAACACCCACTTCAATCCATACGGAGCCTATCAAATAGCCCAATGTGTGATTGAAGGAATGAAGAAAGCCGTACCGGAACTGGCTAAACACCTGAAAATAGACCCGTCCTATAACCCGGCACAGCCGGACGATGTGAATGGTTTCCACTGGAACGAATCACCATTTACGGAAATTGAGAAACCGGACGGAAATTAAGAAACAAATATTAGGTATTAAATATCAAGCATTAAGCATTAGATAAATATGAAAACCAAAGGCATCTTTCCCTTGCTCCTATTGGCAGGCACACTTTTGACAGCGGCTTGCGCCACCCCAACAGGCAAACAGACAGGAGACAACAGCTTCGAATGGGGGCCGGTTCCGCAGCAACCGGATTTGTCGTGGGCCGATAGTGTAGGCAGCCGGCAAATGCCCGGAAACAATGTAATTTTATCCGCTAATTCTTTTGGCGCAGTAGCAGACAGCACAGTGCTTAGCACGGAAGCTATCCAGAAAGCTATTGACAGTTGCGCCGTCAGCGGTGGAGGAACGGTAGTTCTCCAGCCGGGATATTATCAGACTGGCGCACTGTTCATAAAAAGCGGTGTCAACCTGCAACTGGACAAAGGAGTGACTTTACTGGCCAGCCCATCCATTCATCATTATCCCGAATTCCGTTCGCGGATTGCAGGAATTGAGATGACATGGCCCGCGGCAGTTATCAACATTATCAATGAGAAGAACGCTTCCGTCAGCGGAGAAGGAACGCTGGATTGCCGGGGAAAAGTATTTTGGGATAAATACTGGGAGATGCGGAAAGAATATGAAAAAAAAGGATTGCGTTGGATTGTGGATTACGACTGCAAACGGGTACGGGGCATCCTCATAGAACATAGCTCGGACATTACATTGAAAGGATTTACCCTAATGCGTACCGGTTTTTGGGGATGTCAGATTCTTTACTCCGACTATTGCACGATAGACGGATTGACAATCAACAACAATATAGGTGGACACGGTCCGAGCACAGACGGCATCGACATTGATTCTTCCCGCAATATCTTGATCGAAAACTGTGATGTAGACTGTAACGATGATAATATCTGTATCAAATCGGGACGGGATGCAGACGGACTGCGGGTGAACCTTCCTACGGAAAATGTGGTCATACGCAATTGCATCACCCGCAAAGGTGGCGGACTTATCACCTGCGGAAGCGAAACTTCCGGTAGCATACGGAATGTATTGGGATATAATCTGGAAGCAATCGGCACATCAGCCGTACTCCGATTGAAAAGTGCCATGAACCGTGGAGGAACGGTCGAAAATATCTATATGACTGATGTAAAAGCGAAAAATGTCCGTCACGTACTGGCGGCGGACCTGAACTGGAACCCCAGTTACAGTTACAGCACTTTACCCAAAGAGTATGAAGGGAAAAAAATCCCGGAGCACTGGAGAATCATGCTGACTCCGGTAACGCCTCCCGAAAAAGGTTATCCGCATTTCCGCAATGTCTACGTATCAAAGATAAAAGCGGAAAATGTGGACGAATTTATCTCCGCTTCGGGATGGAATGACTCGTTACGTCTGGAAAATTTCTATCTTTACGCCATCGAAGCGCAGACCGACAAACCGGGAAAAATCTGCTATACGAAGAATTTCAACTTGTCTGAAATCACATTAAAGACAGAAGATAAGAATGTCATTGAACAAAAAGAGAATGAACAAAGTAATATCAACTTCAACTATGTTAAGACATCTCCTGACCATCATACTACTGGGAATCTTGCTCATTGATGTGCAAGCACAAGCACTGACGCCACCTGCCGGCACTTTCCGGTTGGGCATATCAAAAGGAAATGAAAGCCACTGGCTAAAACCTAAAGAAAAGATACAGGGAGTATCCTTCCAATGGAAAGCACTGCCCGATAGTCGTGGCTTTATCCTAAAAGTAGAAGTTGCCTCCGCTCCGGAAGCCGATGCCCTATTTTGGAGTTTCGGCGATTGCCAACCGGATTCGGACATCAATGTATTCAGCGTGGAGGGACAAGCCTTCACTTGCTACTACGGAGAAAGCATGAAGTTGAAAACGCTGCAAGCTGTCACTCCTACCAATGATATCCGTTTGAGTGACGGACATAAAGCTACTACTCCCCTAATG
>CAKUYM010000220.1 GCA_934716785.1 uncultured Bacteroides sp.
CTCTTACTACAACTTGCTCTACGCCAGCAACTATGTTCTTGGGAGTGGAACAGGCACCCTCATCCCCGGATTGGGCAAGACAACCTCTACAAAAGGCAACAATGATATCACCTGGGAACAAACATACGAGTACAATGCCGGTATCGACTTCAGTGCATTGGACAACCGTATCAGCCTGACTCTGGAAGGGTATTACTCCATCACCAAGCAACTCCTGTTCAAGCAGCCGGTTGTTTCTTTCATGGGTTACAGCGACTACTGGAACAATATCGGACGTATCCGCAACAGCGGTATCGAAATCGAATTGAACACACACAACATTCGCACGAAGGATTTCGAATGGACAACCTCATTCAATATTTCGTCCAACTTCAACAAACTACTCGAACTTTCCGGCGAAGAAAGACTGATTTCTACCGGAGAGCGCAACGAGACGTATCTGGCACAAGTAGGCCATCGCACCATCTCTTTCTTCGGCTACAAGACAGACGGTGTTTATCTCAGCCAAGCCGACCTAGATGCTTCACCGCACTTGGCAAGCGCCACTCCGGGTAGTCTCAAGATTGTAGACATCAACGACGACGGTGTCATCAATGACAAAGACCGTACCGTTATCGGCAATCCGTTTCCGAAAGCAACCTGGGGTATCTCCAATACCTTCAGATGGAAAGGATTCGACCTTTATTTCCTGATTCAGGGTGTAAGCGGACTGGATGTGTTCAACGGTGACGGATACTACACCGAATCCAAGAAGTTCAACCGCAACTACGTGAAAGACCGTTGGATTAGTGCCGAATATCCGGGCGACGGACGCACTCCGACAGTCGGTTCCGCCGGAATCTCCTGGGAATTCACCGATTATATGATTGAAAATGGCTCATTCGTTGCGCTGCGCGACGTGGTTTTAGGTTATACATTTGATAAGAAGAAACTGAAAAAAGTAGGACTCAACTCGCTCCGCCTGTATGCTTCCGGTCAGAACTTGCTCTATTTCTGGGGAAAGAGTTACCGGGGTATCAATCCCGAAGCCCGCGTGACAAGCGGCTCGTACGCTTCACCACTGGTGAACGGATACCAACGCGGCGGATTCCCGATACAGTCTACCGTCAACTTCGGATTCGAACTTAATTTCTAATCATCTTAAAACGTACAGAAATGAAACTAAAACATACATTTATCGCTAGCCTGTCCGCTTGCTTACTGGGGCTTTCTTCCTGTGACCTCAACATTACGCCGGACTCCTATATCCCCGACGGTTCGTTCTACAAGAATGAAGCTGAAATGAATACTGCCGTTATCGGCTGCTACGGCGGAATGCAGGCTCCGTTAAACATCGAATGGACGCTTACCGAACTGCGTGCAGACAATACCCGTATGAACAGCAACAGTTCCACGAATGACGCTTTCCTGCAACAGCAGGCACTTGACCTCGGAACAATGGATGCCAGTAACGCGAACATACGTACTTACTGGGAAGCGACTTACAGCAATATCAACAGTTGCAACAATGTACTCGCCCCTGAAAACCTGGCTGTTGTAGCCAATGAGAAGAAACGGGCGCAATTTGAAGGAGAAGTGCGTTTCATCCGTGCTTATCATTACTTCAACTTGGTACGTCTTTTCGGCCCTACTTTCATCGTGACGGAAGAATTGAGCGTGGCAGAAGCCATGAAGAAAGACCGTAGCAGCGTGGAAGCCACTTATCAGCAGATTATCGACGACCTGAAAACATCTATTGACGACTTGGAAGGTGTGACATATGACGTTGCCGATTTAGGACGTGTCACTCAGGTAGCGGCTCAATCCCTGTTAGCCAAAGTCTATCTGACTATCGGAAAATATACGGAAGCCAAAGGATTGCTCAAGTCGGTAGTAGATGTAAAGGGCGACCGGTTGACTGTCAGCTACTCCGATGTATTCGACATTTCCAAGGAGATGAATGATGAGATTATCTTTGCTATCCGCTATAAATCGGGTAGTCTGGGTATCGGTTCTCCTTTTGCCAATACTTTCGCCCCTACCAAGAGCGGTGCTAATGTAGTGACGGGTGATGGTGACGGACGCAATTATCCGACTACCGAAGTGCTAGGTATTTATCCGGAAGGTGACTTGCGTAAAGATGCCAGTGTAAGCGACTATTATATCGATCCGGGCAAGAAAGACCCGGTGGTCATTTCAGACCAGTCGGCATATATCAAGAAGTTTGTTTCTCCCGTCAGTGTACGCTATGACGCTGAAAACGACTGGCCTGTTATTCGTCATGCAGACGTACTGTTGATGTATGCCGAGGTACTGAACGAAACGGATGGGCCTGCTGCCGGACTGCCTTATCTCAACGAGGTGCGCCGGCGTGCCGGACTGGATGGCATCAACATTTCCGAAGTACCCGTTCGCTCCGCTTTTCGTGAGAAACTGGAAAAAGAACGTCGGCTGGAACTGGCTTTCGAAAACCAACGATGGTTCGACCTCGTGCGTTGGGGAAAGGCGGTGGAAACAATCAATAAACAAATCACGGAAAACGAAGATTTCTATGACAGGTATGCTTTTACGGTTAATCCGATAGCAGAATGGCAATTATTGCTCCCTATCCCGCAAAGTGTGATAGACAACAATCCAAGTGTAATTACCCAAAATCCTAATTACTAATCCATCAAACGAAAACTGTATGAAAAATAAACTATATACTCTATTAATCCTTTTTGTACTTGTCGTGTTTACGAGTTGCAACGAGAAGTTGAGCATTGAGACAGAAGTTCAAGGTGCACCGGAAATCTACGACTTTGTTCCTGCAAACGGAAAAGCTGGTACGCAGGTGACTGTCAAGGGTAACAACTTGCGTGATATAGTGACCGCAACCATCGGTGATGTGGAGGCGCAGATACTTTATAAACTTACGCAGCAGGAGATTGTAATTGTAGTTCCACGTGAGGGAGCAAAGAGCGGAAAGATTGCGCTTGCCACCTCACACAAAGACAATGCCGGTGAAGGAACTCATGTGGAGAGCTCTCAACCGTTCACGGTCACTTACCCCACTCCGGTCGTGACAGAATATCCGAAAGGCGGAAGAGTTGGAAACAATGTAGAGATTCTGGGGACAGATCTCGACATTATCTCTAAAGTCTTTATGGGAGACGAAGAAGGAGAAATCATCTATCAGAGTGAGAAAGAGATTGCCGTAAAAGTTCCTTTTATCATTGATGACAATGCAACGGTCTCTTTGAGGTACACAAATCAAGCTGGTGATGAATCTGAGATTAAGGGAGAGTTGAGTGGATTTGCTGTAGAGAAAGACAAACCGGAAGTTGAAAAAATAGAGCAGGAAAGCCTGATGGAAAGAAGTCTGCTCACCCTGAGCGGCAAACACCTCAACCTGATTGAGTATATCTACTTCGGAGAAGAAAAGTGCGAGCCGGTCAGCCGGGAAGAGAATGTCATTGCGTTCAGAGTACCGACTTTGGTGGAGACCAGTACAGTAAAAATCAAAGTGACGTATTATAAGGAGACAAAAGAAATTATCTTGTCTGAAGCTTGCCGGGTGATTCGCATGAAGAACTTGTTCTGTGCCAATCAGGCAATAGGTACACGCAACAGCAAGTATGGCTATGGAAGTATGCTCAATGGTAACTCTGACGATGGTAATCCTATTTGTACTCCTTGTGTACTGAAAGATGAAAAGAACTTTGATAAGATAGACTTTGCCGGTTATGTAAACAGCGGTCTGGACTTTGCGCTCAGCTCACCGGATGCCATTCTTAACCCTAACCCGGCAAATAAGAAAAACAACCTGAAGAACTACTGGTGCGGGACATCGGCTGTGCCAAATGCGGAGAATTTCACCGTATTCGCACCTTTCACCGCAGTACAAACGAGGTTCTTTGTATTGAATGCAAAAACACATGCAGCACTTATCGAACAAATCAGGGCCGGCAGGGATCAGTTGGAAATTACTCCATCACTCTTTACCAGTCTGAACATAACCAAGAGTTCTGCCCGCACACGCAAATCGACAGAAGCAGTAGGTACTGTGAGCGAACAGATTTTTGATGCCGGCAGTGTAATTGTCTTCTACAACAAGCATAAGAACAAATATGGTATCCTCGATATCTTGGAAGTACATGTAGATTACACGCAAGCCAACAATATTAATAATGGCGACAAGAATAATCAGGGGATTGCTTACATCACATTCGACCTTTATTACCAACGCTAAAAAAGAAAAATCATGAAAAAAAAGAATTATACATTAACCACCGCACTGACGGCAGCATTGTGCTGCCTGATATGCTTGCTGAACGGATGTACCCGCGATAATGACATTGACATTCCGCAGACCTCCGTCAATATAATGGAAGCAACAACCGTGCAACCGGGAGAAACAATCACTTTGACCGGTACGAATATGCATCTCATCTCTAAAGTGTATTTCGGTGATGCCGCTACGATTGATATCACGACACCGCAGGCTGAGCGTGACCATCATTCGCTCACGGTGTATGTGCCTGTCGAAGTATTCGAAGAGACACAAGTGGTTCCTCTTGCCGTATTGTACAATTCTGTGCATCGTCTTATCGTATGCGAAGAACTGACTGTTTATATCGCGCCTATCGCTACCACAACTTCCACGATCCTACCGGGTGAAGTGAAACCGGAAGGATATCACGACTAAGGTACATTTCCCTCAAAAACAGAGCGTCTATTTCACTGAAACAGAGGCTCTGTTTTGCTCAAATAGAGCCTCTGTTTTACCTAAACGGAGCGTCTGTTTCAGTGCTGCGGAAATTTTATTTTCACGACCTCGCTTCTAAGTTAACAATCAATAAAGTTGCTCTTGACAAAAAATAGCTTTATCTTTGGGAATTGTTTAAAATAGGCATTATAGGTGAATATATTATGAGTGAAAAGATTATCAAATGGGGCTTTATCGGTTGCGGAGAAGTAACCAAGACAAAAAGCGGTCCCGCTTTCCAGAAAGTAGAACATTCGGAAGTCGTGGCAGTGATGAGCCGTGACGGTGCAAAAGCAAAAGCCTACGCACAAGAAAGAGGTATCAAAAAATGGTATGACGACGCACAGGAGTTGATAGACGACCCTGAAGTAAATGCTATTTATATTGCGACACCTCCCTCTTCGCACGCCACTTATGCGATTATGTCCATGAAAGCAGGCAAGCCCGCCTATATCGAGAAGCCGATGGCCGTCACTTATGAAGAGTGCACCCGCATCAACCGTATATCCAATGAAACGGGTGTCCCCTGTTTCGTTGCCTACTATCGCCGTTATCTTCCCTACTTCCAAAAGGTGAAAGAACTGGTAGAAAACGGTTCCATCGGTAATGTCATCAATGTGCAGATCCGTTTTGCCCAACCGCCACGCGACTTAGATTACAACCGTGAGAATCTTCCTTGGCGCGTACAAGTGGATATCGCCGGAGGCGGTTACTTCTATGACCTTGCGCCCCACCAGATTGATTTATTGCAGGATATGTTCGGCTGTATCCTCGAAGCCAGTGGATACAAGAGCAATCGCGGTGGGCTCTATCCTGCTGAAGATACATTGAGCGCCTGTTTCCAATTTGACAACGGATTGGTGGGTAGTGGTTCCTGGTGCTTCGTCGCTCATGATTCTGCCCGTGAAGACCGTATAGAGATAATCGGTGACAAGGGAATGATCTGTTTTTCAGTCTTCACTTATGATCCTATCGCACTGCATACCGAAAAGGGACGCGAAGAAATCCATATCGACAATCCCGAACACGTGCAGCAACCTCTTATCCAAGCGGTGGTAGACCATCTGCTGGGTAAGTCCGTTTGTCCTTGCGACGGTGAAAGCGCAACGCTGACCAACTGGGTGATGGATAAGATTCTCGGTAAACTCTAAAAAGAAAAAAACTAATAATGCTATGACAAAAGAAGAACTGATGCGGAAAGCTATCGAGCTCTCCAAAGAGAATATTGAAGATGGCGGCGGCCCTTTCGGTGCGGTGATTGCCACGAAAGAGGGAGAAATAGTAGCAACGGGGGTGAACCGTGTTACTGCATCCTGCGACCCCACTGCCCATGCAGAAGTGAGCGCCATACGTGCCGCGGCTGCAAGACTCGGCACATTCAACCTCAGCGGATACGAGATATATACTTCCTGCGAACCTTGTCCGATGTGTTTGGGTGCCATCTATTGGGCACGGCTGGATAAGATGTATTATGGGAATAATAAAACCGATGCCAAAAATATCGGCTTTGACGACTCCTTTATTTACGATGAACTGGAGCTAAAACCGGAAGACCGACGACTTCCTTCGGAAATATTACTGCACGAAGAAGCCCTTGCCGCCTTCAAAGCCTGGACGGACAAAGAAGACAAAATAGAATACTAAGCATCTGTGCAGATAAACCTGAAGGCTGAAGCAAACAAGCCCAAAGAGTAAAACAGATAAGACTCCCCGGAACCGCTGTAGACACTCAGCATTCCGGGGATCTTCTTACACACAAAAGTTATTATCGATATTGAAAACTGTCTCTGGTCGGACTAAAAGCGCATGCCCAAGGTCAGTAATACCTGGCTACGTGTATTGGTTACTTTCGTTGCTTGCGGAGTTACCACTTCCCACACATTCGGTGAAGTCTCCAAGTCATTATAGAATGGATAGAACTCCTCTTTATACGTAGAATATTGATAAGCCAAGTCAGCATAAAAAGACTTTCCGCGATATCCTATTCCGATTGTATAATTGCTATGCGACTGAGAATTCGCAAAGTCCGTATCCGTCAATGTAGAGTTCGTCGGTATCCACTTAGAAGCCTCATCTTTAAAGGCTGTAGAACTGTAGTTATAACCTAAACGAAAAGCAAACTCTGGTATTACTTTATACTCGGCACCGATACGGAATGTATGCACACCTTTCAGATAATCTTTAATCGTTCCATTCTGATCTATCATTTCATCTCCTTCGGGATATTTGAACTTCATGGATGAATAATCCTCATATTCATACTCAGCGCCCAATGCCAAGGAAGAGCCTACGGTATAGCCCAAACTTGCATTAAACCGCCACGGAGTAGACAGACGGAAATCCTGTTCAATATTTCTTCCGTCATTGGCATCAAAAGAAACCCTTGTCGCCTGACTGCCTTCAGCCGGATTATCATCACGCACTTCAAATTCCTTATCACCCTCCTGCACTTTTTTCAGATAAACATC
>CAKUYM010000221.1 GCA_934716785.1 uncultured Bacteroides sp.
GGTGGCTATGGTTTGCTTTTTGTCGAGAGAGGCATGAATGATGATATAAGGACTTGCGAAATAGTTGACAGCCCATATCCCTATAAGGAGTACGATGCAGACTGCTGCAACAGAATATCCGATTCTCAGATAACGTTTGCGTTGTACTGTCTTTCTTTCGTGCGGCCAGCAGGTAGAGATTATGTTGTTCCATATTTCAGCAGGATCCACTTGATCTTTGATATGGGTGGATGAATCGCTTTCCCATTGTTTATACTGCAAATGGGCTACGGGTTTCTCTTCGGATAATTCAATCTTTTCGGATGCTGTCAATCCTTTAGTCAGCATCTTTTTGATTGTATTTATTAGCTTGGTCGGTTCTGTTGCCATAGATTTTATTTTATCGTTCTATTTATAAATACAATCGAAAAGTGAAGTACCCGTACACGAACGGTCTCTTTTTAGCAAAAAAAATGTGCTTGACCGAAAATCAAGCACATTTTAGGTTTAGGAAGAGCTTCTTATTTCAACTCTATGATTTCTTCATTGCAGTTCGTCAGCTTTTCAATTCCCTCATTGGTTACTACCCAAGAGTTTTCTATGCCGACAGGACCTACACCCGGAAGTACGATTTTAGGTTCAAGGGCAAACACCATCCCCGGTTCCAGTTCCTGTTTCATGCGGGGGGCAATGACGGGAGCCTCGTTGATTTCGAGCCCGATACCGTGACCGATAAACTTGGCTTGTTGGTTTGTCCCCATGAATTTGTCCGCCAGTCCGGCAGCGGTCACAATTTTGATGGCCGTATCATACAGTTGCTCGCAAGGAACACCCGGACGGGCTATGGAGGCTATCTTCTCCTGAATCTCAAGACAAACTTGGTGGGCTGCATAAGCTTCTTCCGGAAGTCTTCCTACAGAGAATACACGGCTCATATCGCCCATATATCCGTTGAAGTTGCCGCCTATGTCCACCATGACACTTTGCCCTTCTTTCAACGGAGTCTTGTTGGCTCCACCGGGCAGGGCGGGGTCAAGACCTTGACCGCCTAAGGCAAAGTCATACGGAGAGGGATAACCGGCATTGTCTCCGGCCAATACGCTGCCCATGAAGATTTCCATGCTGCGTCCGAATACCCGGAAAATACCCAAGCAACCTTGCAGGCGCATCAGGCGTTCTATCTCGATGGAAAACTCGATGTCTGTCATGCCGAGACGGTATACGCTTGGTATCTGCTCGTATGCCTTTGCATGGGCGATACCCGCACGACGGAACATCTCTATCTCGATAGGAGTTTTTATACTGCGTGCTTGACGGATCAGTTGAGTCCCATTCACAATTTCCGATTCAGGAAACAAGTTTGCCAGACGGCAAAACTCCGTGTAGGAAAGTTCGTCAGCTTCCAACATCAGCTTTGTGGGCGTCGGAAGTCCTTGTTCTTTCAGCAGATCGATGATCTGCTCCGGTTTGCGGATAGGGAACACATGTTCACCTGTGATATTATTGGGGCGTTTGAAAAAAAGCAATGCAGGTGAGTGGAGAGGGAGGTAAAGATAACCACTGACTACGCTGCCATAAGTATAAATTAGATTGGCATTGCAAGTGATTAGTGCGGCGTCAATGCCCTGTAGCGCCATCAGACGGCGAATTTTATCGCGTCGGAATTTTAATTCGGGTTGTAGCATCTTTATTTATTTGTTACATGAATATTTGTTTTAGAACCATTGTTCGTTATCCTATGATGTCGCAAAGATAATTAATTCCATGGAAAATACACTTGTTTTCAAAAAAATAGCGCTACCCGTGTCCTGTCACAGGAGACGAGCAGCGCAAACCACAAATACAAATACAACTAAACAAAGTCTTTTTAGATGACGCCTTGTCCCATCATTGCGTGAGCCACCTTCATAAATCCGGCAATGTTGGCACCCTTCACGTAGTTGATGTATCCGTCGGGTTCCGTGCCGTACTTCACGCATTGCGCATGGATGCCGTGCATGATTGTGTGGAGCTTTTCGTCCACTTCGGCTGCACTCCAGCTCAGGTGCATGGCATTTTGAGACATCTCCAGTCCGGAAGTGGCAACGCCACCTGCATTGACAGCCTTGCCCGGAGCATACATCATCTTATGTTCGATGAACAGGTCGATGGCTTCAGGAGTACAGCCCATGTTGGAAATCTCTCCGACACAAAGTACACCGTTTTTGATGAGATTCTGAGCATCATCTCCATTTAATTCGTTTTGAGTAGCGCAAGGCAATGCTATATCCGCTTTTACTTCCCACGGGCGTTTGCCTTCTACAAAGGTCGCGTTCGGATATTTTTCAGCATAAGGAGCTACGATGTCATTACCCGAAGCACGAAGTTCGAGCATATAGTCTATCTTTTCACCGCTGATGCCGTCCGGGTCATAGATGTATCCGTCCGGACCGGAGATAGTGATGACTTTAGCGCCTAACTCGGTAGCTTTGGTCGCTGCACCCCAGGCAACGTTGCCGAACCCGGAGATGGCCACTGTCTTGCCTTTGATATCTATATTTTTTGCTTGCAGCATCTGATTGACGAAGTACAGACCACCGAAACCGGTAGCTTCGGGACGGATCAGAGAACCGCCGAATTCCAACCCTTTTCCGGTGAAGGTTCCTGTAAATTCGCGAGTCAGCTTCTTGTACATGCCAAACATATAGCCCACTTCACGACCGCCTACACCAATATCACCGGCAGGCACATCCATATCGGGACCGAGATGACGCCACAATTCCAGCATGAACGCTTGGCAGAAACGCATGACTTCCGCATCGCTCTTCCCACGCGGAGAGAAGTCGGAACCGCCTTTGCCACCGCCCATAGGCAGGGTAGTCAGCGCGTTTTTGAATGTCTGTTCGAAGCCGAGGAACTTCAGGATGGAAAGGTTTACGGAGGCGTGGAAACGGATTCCGCCTTTGTACGGGCCGATGGCGTTGTTGAACTGTACGCGATAGCCGAGGTTGGTCTGCACTTCACCTCTATCGTCTACCCATGTCACACGGAAGGTGAAGATACGGTCGGGCTCTACCAGCCTTTCTATGATTTTAGCTTTCTCAAATTCAGGATGTTGATTGTATATATCTTCGATAGAGAGAAGAACTTCTTTCACTGCTTGAAGATACTCAGATTCACCGGGATGCTTGGCCTCCAAAGAGGACATGATTTTTTGGATGTTCATGATATTATATTTTAAAAGGTTAATTCTGATAAAATGTCAACTAACTCACTGCAAATATAGGAAGTTTTTTCAAAGTTGCTTATTTCGAAGTCGATATTTTGATTAAATAATGATAAAACGTCAATTATATCTGCTGTAAAACACAAACTCGTGCGACTTGCGATGTGAAATGCCGATCGGAATACTTTTCTGCAATGAGAGATAATCAAGCAAACTTTATAAAGAAGATGGCGGAAAATGAGATTTAAACGATTAACTTTGCAGAATCTGATTTTGAGAAATAACGACTTGAATAAATCTTGAACAAATAAAGAGTGCTGATTTGAATAAGAAAGGAGACTGTTTTTATGCTCAGTAAATATAAATTAAACCAGCTTTACTTCAAAGATACGCAATTCGCAAACTTGATGACCCGGCGAATCTTTAACGTATTGTTGATTGCCAATCCTTATGATGCTTTCATGCTTGAGGATGACGGACGTATTGACGAGAAGATTTTCAATGAATATACTTCGTTGTCTTTGCGCTATCCGCCCCGGTTCTCGCAGGTGTCTACGGAAGAGGAGGCGTTGGCGCAGTTGGAAAGCATGCCGTTCGACCTGGTGATTTGCATGCCGGGCACGGGGGATAATGATAGCTTTGATATCGGACGCCACATCAAGGAGAAGTACGAGCATATCCCTATCGTTATCCTGACTCCTTTCAGCCATGGCATCACGAAACGGATCATCAACGAGGATTTGAGCGCATTCGAGTATGTGTTTTGCTGGCTGGGAAATACCGACTTGCTGGTGTCTATCATCAAGTTGATGGAGGATAAGATGAATCTGGAACACGATGTGCAGGAGGTAGGCGTGCAGTTGATTCTGTTGGTGGAGGATGGCATCCGTTTCTACTCTTCCATTCTTCCCAATCTATATAAGTTCGTTCTGAAACAAAGTCAGGAATTCTCTACGGAAGCGCTGAATGCGCATCAACGTACGCTTCGTATGCGTGGACGTCCGAAGATTGTGCTGGCACGCACGTATGAGGAGGCGATGGAGATTTATCACAAATATCAGAATAATATATTAGGTGTAATCACCGATGTACGTTTCCCGAAAGTGGAGCGGGGGGAGAAAGACGGCTTGGCGGGCATCAAGCTATGTGCCGAGATTCGTAAGAACGACCCGTTTGTGCCTTTGATTATCCAGTCCTCCGAATCGGAAAACTTTTCTTATGCGGCGAAATACGGTGCGAGCTTTATTGACAAGAACTCGAAGAAGATGGACGTTGATTTGCGTCGTATCGTTTCCGACAACTTCGGTTTCGGTGATTTCGTTTTCCGTAATCCGGAGACGGGGGAGGAGATAGCACGCGTGCGGAATCTGAAAGAGTTGCAGAATATCTTGTTTGCCGTGCCTGCCGAATCTTTCTTGTATCACATCAGTCGCAATCATGTGTCGCGCTGGCTCTATTCACGGGCTATGTTTCCTGTGGCGGAGTTCTTGAAGCCTATCACTTGGAGCAGTCTTCAGGATGTGGACGCTCACCGTCGTATTATCTTCGAGGCTATCGTGAAATATCGCAAAATGAAGAATCAGGGTGTCGTTGCGGTATTCAAACGTGACCGTTTCGACCGTTATTCCAATTTTGCCCGTATCGGTGACGGCTCGTTGGGCGGAAAAGGGCGCGGACTGGCTTTTATAGATAATATGGTGAAGCGCCATCCGGAATTTGAGGAGTTCGAAAACGCACGTGTAGCCATTCCTAAGACGGTGGTGCTTTGCACGGATGTGTTCGACGAGTTTATGGATACCAATAATCTATATCAGATAGCTCTCTCGGATGCGGACGATGCAACGATTTTGAGATATTTCCTGAAAGCGAAATTGCCGGACCGGCTGGTAGAAGACTTCTTTACCTTCTTTGATGTGGTGAAGTCGCCTATCGCCATCCGTTCTTCTTCTTTATTGGAGGATTCCCATTATCAACCGTTTGCCGGAATCTACAATACTTATATGATTCCTTATCTGGACGACCGCTATGAAATGCTGCGCATGCTTTCCGATGCTATCAAAGGGGTTTATGCTTCGGTATATTTCCGCGACAGCAAGGCGTATATGCAAGCCACTTCCAATGTCATCGACCAGGAGAAGATGGCGGTAATCTTGCAGGAAGTGGTGGGAAATCAGTATGGCGAACGCTATTATCCTTCCATGTCAGGCGTGGCACGTTCGTTGAATTATTATCCCTTGGGCGATGAAAAAGCGGAAGAGGGAACCGTAAACTTGGCCTTGGGATTAGGAAAGTATATTGTAGACGGTGGCATGACTCTCCGTTTTTCTCCTTATCACCCCAATCAGGTGCTACAGACGAGCGAGATGGAGATTGCCCTGAAGGAAACTCAAACCCGTTTCTATGCTTTGGACTTGAAGAATGCAGGGCATGATTTCTCTATTGACGACGGCTTCAACCTGTTGAAACTTCATGTGAAGGAAGCGGAAAACGACGGCGCTTTGCGCTATATCGCTTCTACATACGACCCATACGACCAAATTATTCGGGATGGCTTGTATCCGGGTGGGCGTAAGGTAATTACTTTTGCCAACATCTTGCAGCATGATGTGTTTCCATTGGCGCGTATCCTTCAGTTGGTGTTGAAGTATGGCGAGCAGGAAATGCGCCGTCCCGTTGAAATCGAGTTCGCTGCTACGTTGAATCGTGAGCAAGATAAAACCGGGACTTTCTATCTCTTGCAGATCCGGCCTATCGTGGATAGCAAGGAGATGCTGGACGAAGATTTGAATGAGATCCCGGATGAGGATGTGATTCTTCGTTCGTACAACTCATTGGGACATGGCGTTATGAATGAAATCTGTGATGTAGTCTATGTCAAGACTGATGGCTACAGTGCTTCAAACAATCAGGCTATTGCTTGGGAGATAGAGAAGATAAATCAGCAATTCTTGAATGAAGGCAAGAATTATGTTCTTATCGGTCCGGGGCGTTGGGGAAGCAGCGATACATGGCTTGGCATTCCGGTGAAGTGGCCGCACATCTCTGCTGCCCGTGTGATTGTAGAAGCCGGGCTGACCAACTATCGGGTAGATCCCAGTCAGGGTACGCACTTCTTCCAGAATCTGACTTCTTTCGGAGTGGGCTATTTCACCATCAATGCCTTTATGAACGATGGGGTTTATAATCAGGAATTTCTGAATGCGCAACCGGCTGTGGAAGAAACGAAGTTCCTTCGGCATGTACGCTTTGAAAAACCGGTGATTGTCAAAATGGACGGAAAGAAGAAACTGGGTGTTGTCTTGATGCCGGGTGTCGACAAATAAGCTCGATCAATGTCGGTATATTGAATAGAAAAAGTTCTGTTTTTCATGTGAAAGACAGAACTTTTGTGTTTTATATGTTTGAAATGGTTTATTTTTAAGATTGGTAAAGCTATTTATGCTCTGTTTTTCATATATGGAAATAAAACTTTCTTTGGATATTTTCGTATAAAGAAGTAAAACTGTACTTTTGCGCTCAGTTTTATATATTTATCAGAGATAATAGAGAGATGTGTAACAGACAACTATTGAATTTTACTTTTTGTATATGTCTTTTGCCGCTGTTCTTTTCTTGTTCTTCAGAACGTGACGAAGGAGACGAAGGAAGCGGAACATTGCATATACAGGTTAAAGCAAACCCCGAAGTCGTAGTGGGAACGAATACTCGGGTGAGTGATGGTACAGAACAGGAAGTTCCGGATGTAAATGATTTCTCTTTTTCTATATTTAGGGGAGAAACTCTTCGGAAAGAATGGGCCACGTTGGCAGACTATCTGTCTGATGATGAGTTTATACTTCGCGCAGGCAGTAACTATTCGGCAAAAGCCACCTACGGTGA
>CAKUYM010000222.1 GCA_934716785.1 uncultured Bacteroides sp.
AGCTCCTCTCCCATCGCCCTGCAGATACAGCTCGACTTCCGCACGGCGTTGGAGTACACGCGGCGCAAGGAATCACTAAAAACGGGCAATCGCGACAATTTCTTCTACTGTCTGGGCAACCAGTGCTACCGCCGCCACATCATGGAGCATGAGGCCATCAGCATGGCGCACAGTCACTTCGGGCCCATCCCCGACTTCGACCCCGCACTCCCCATACACAACGCTTACCAGTATACCTCGAAGACCGACCGGTCGGAAGAGGAGGAGAAAGAGCCGAAAATCTGCCAGATAATCAAGTTCATGGATGAGCATTACGAGATCAGAAGAAATCTCGTGAAGGAACAAATCGAGTTCCGGAAGATAATGCCCGCAACGAATGAGCAACCGATGGCAACGGGTGAGACGGAACCGCAGCCCTTCAACGCGCTCCGCATAAAGGACTTAAACACATTCTACGTTGATGCGCACGTCAACAGAATCAATTGCACGCTGACCGACCTGAAAGCTGTTGTGGACTCGGACTATGCAAGGCCATTCAACCCGTTCATCGACTACTTCACCACGCTCGACACATGGGACGGAAAGACGGACTTCATCGGCCAACTGACAAAAACCGTGAAGGCGGCAGACCAGGCTTTCTTCAACGACAGCTTCCGCCGCTGGCTTGTCGGGATGGTGGCGTGTGCCGTCAATGAAGAGAAGCAGAACCATCAGTTGATGCTGCTGCACGGTGCGCAAGGCAAGGGAAAGAGTACGTTTATACGCCGGCTGCTACCGCCGGAGCTCAAGGATTATTACCGCAACGGGATGATCAATCCCGACAACAACAATCACTTGTTGCAGATGTCGTCATGCCTGCTCATCAACCTGGACGAGTTTGACACACTGTCGCCCGAACGGATGCAGAACTTGAAGAGTCTTATCACGCAGGACGTAGTCAACGAGCGCAAGGTGTACGATATTCAGAATTATACGTACATCCGCCGCGCATCGTTCATCGCCAGCACCAACAATCCGCACTGCCTGCCGGACATCGGCGAGAACAGGCGTATCCTGTTCAACACTCTTTTGGACATCGACTATCACACGCCCATCAACCACAGGGGGATATACGCACAGGCATACGCGCTCTATCAGCAGGGGTTTCAGTACTGGTATGAGAACAAGGAAATCACGTTTCTCAACAACCGCAACGAGGCGTTCCGCCAGAAGGACCCGATCGAGGAGAATCTGTTTTTCTACTTCCGCGCCGCACGGGCGAACGATGGGAATGCGCAATGGTATCCCGCCGCCTACCTGCTGTCGATTCTGAGCCTGAACGGGCGCACGCTGTCTAATGCGCACACGAAGCAGACACTGGTCAAGGTATTGGAGAACCACAAATTCCGCACACGGAGAACGGTCAACGGCGTGACGGAATATTGGGTGGTGATGTACACGCTGGAAGAACGTATGGCAAACGCCGTGCTGCCGCAACATCCCGTTCAGACGGAGATAAGCATGTAGGTATCTCTTACGCAGATGGAGTTTTTCCCCGAAAATAGCGGATAAATGGATAATAAAGTGACTGTCATAGTGCTGCATTCATTCGTTTTCCGTATATTTGCTCTATGAACAAAAAAAGAAAGGAACCGCGATATGATGAAGAAAGGAGCTGCGATATGATGAAGAAAATTCCGTATGGAATGACTGATTTTGAAGCCATTATCAAAGATGGGTTCTATTACGTGGACAAAACGATGTTTATCGAAAAGATAGAGAAGCAGCCGCCTTACCTGTTCCTGATTCGCCCCCGACGCTTCGGCAAGAGCCTCACGCTTGCCATGCTGGAAGCCTATTATGACATTCGGTATGCCGATCGGTTCGACGAATTGTTCGGCAATCTGTACATCGGCAAGCATCCCACACCGAGACACAACCAATTTCTCATCATGAGGTTCAATTTCTCGGAAGTGAGTTCGGATATCAATGATATGGAGGAGTCGTTCAGGCTGCATTGTTGCGGAAAACTCATTGACTTTGTTTACAAGTATGAGCATCTGTTAGGGAAAGACATCTGGAAAGTGCTGGATGAAAAGACACAGGCAGATCCGGGAGCATTCTTATCCGCAATCAATTCGTATGCTACCTGCAAGGGAGGGATTAAAATCTATCTCCTGATTGACGAGTACGATAATTTCACGAATGCCATTCTTTCTACTTATGGCACAGACCATTATCGGAAAGAAACGCATGACGAAGAATATATCCGGAGATTCTTCAACGTGATCAAGGCCGCCACAACGGGAATGGGTGCTGCCCTCAACCGTTTGTTCATCACGGGAGTGAGTCCGGTGACGATGGACGGCGTGACAAGCGGGTTCAACATAGGCACGAATATCACCACCGACCCTTGGTTCAACGACCTCGTGGGCTTCAGCGAGAAGGAGCTGCGCGAAATGCTGACGTATTATAAGGAGCAAGGAGCGCTCCCCATGTCGGTAGACGAGACGGTGGATATGATGAAGCCCAACTATAACAATTACTGTTTCAGCAAAAGCAAACTGGCGGATTGCATGTACAACTCGGACATGGTGCTATATTGCATGAATTCGCTGATATTGCACGGAGTGAAGCCGAGCGAGATTGTTGACCCCAATATCCGCACGGACTTCAACAAGCTCTCCTACCTGGTCCGCCTCGACCATGGGTTGGGCGAGAATTTCTCCGTCATCAAGGAGATTGCCGAAAAGGGAGAAATCGTGACCGATGTGGCAACTCATTTCTCTGCACTGGAGATGACGGATGTGAGCAACTTCAAATCTCTGTTGTTCTATTTCGGATTGCTCTCCATCAAAGGGACGGATATTATGGGACGCCCCATCCTGCATGTCCCCAACTTGGTGGTTCGCGAGCAATTGTTCAGATTCTTGATTCAGGGATATGCCCGCCATGACATCTTCAAGCTCGATGTGAACCGTCTGATCTCTTTGTTTGAGGAGATGTCTTTCAAGGGAGACTGGAAGCCGTTGTTCGAATTTGTTGCCGAAGCCATTCGAGAGCAGAGCCGCATCCGTGAGTATATAGAGGGAGAGGCGCATATCAAAGGGTTCCTCCTCGCCTATCTGAGCATGTTCCGCTATTATCAACTGTTTCCGGAATATGAGATGAACAAGGGGTTTGCCGATTTCTTCTTCCGGCCCAACCCGGCGGCTCCCGTAATGCCACCGTACACTTATCTGCTGGAAGTGAAGTATGCGAAAGCTGATGCATCGGAAAAGGAGATACGTGCGCTTGCCGATGATGCGCGGGAGCAATTGATTCGTTACAGCAAGGATGAATGCGTGGCGGAAGCCCGTGAGAAAGGAAGCCTGAAACTGATAACGGTTGTATGGCGCAGTTGGGAATTAGCGCTGCTGGAAGAGGTATAAGGAAGGGCAAAGGAGTGTAAGGAAAGGCAAAGAAGGACAAGGAAAGACAAAGGAGCATAAGGAAGAGTGCTTTTTCTAATGAGAGTTAGAATCTGATAAGTAAAAAAATCAGGCACGGATTATACAGATTCCACTTTTTGGAGGGGAGGGATAAATCAATTATGAAAATAATATGATTGACTGCCCTGCTGTTTGGTGGTTACTGTTGCGTAATCCGTGCCTGATTTATATTTATACCGATACCGGTCAGCAAACGAAGATTTTACTTATTATCTCCGTACATTCTTGCTCTCAATTCCTTGATATGGTCGGACGTGATATACTCGTCATACTCCATCATCTTGTCGATGATACCGTTCGGAGTCAGCTCGATGATGCGGTTGGCAACGGTCTGGATGAATTCGTGGTCATGAGACGAGAAGAGGATATTTCCCTTATACGTCTTCAGGTTGTTGTTGAAAGCCTGGATAGATTCCAAGTCAAGGTGATTGGTAGGAGTATCCAGAATCAGACAGTTGGCGTTGCGGAGCTGCATACGGGCAATCATACAACGCATCTTCTCACCACCGGATAGTACGCTGACTTTCTTCAGCACCTCTTCGCCGGAGAAGAGCATGCGTCCGAGGAATCCTTTCATATACACCTCGTTGCCCTCGCCAAACTGGCTCAGCCAGTCCACCAGATTGAGGTCGGTATTGAAGAAAGCGGTGTTGTCCAGCGGCAGGTAGGCGGTGGTGATGGTCACGCCCCAGTTGTAGGTTCCTGCATCCGGCTTCATGTTGCCGTTGATGATTTCGAACAAGGAAGTCATCGCGCGCGGGTTGCGTGAAAGGAATACGATCTTGTCGCCTTTCTCAACATTGAAGTTGACATCGTTGAAGAGCACCACGCCATCCTCCGTCTTCTTGCTCAAGCCGGCCACTTCCAATATCTGGTTTCCCGGTTCGCGTTCGGGTGTGAAGATGATGCCCGGATACTTGCGCGAAGAGGGTTTGATCTCTTCCACGTTCAGTTTCTCCAACATCTTCTTGCGGCTTGTGGTCTGCTTGCTCTTCGCTACGTTGGCACTGAAACGGCGGATGAACTCTTCCAGCTCTTTCTTCTTCTCCTCAGCCTTTGCCTTCTGATTCTGCTGCTGGCGGAGAGCCAACTGGCTTGATTCGTACCAGAAGCTGTAGTTGCCGGCAAACATATTGATTTTTCCGTAGTCGATGTCCACGGTATGCGTACATACGGAGTCGAGGAAGTGACGGTCGTGGCTCACCACCAGCACGGTGTGCTCAAAGTTGGACAGGTAGTCTTCCAGCCAAGTCACCGTCTCCATGTCGAGGTCGTTGGTAGGCTCGTCCAGCAGCAGGTTGTCAGGATTTCCATACAAGGCTTGCGCCAGCATGACACGCACCTTTTCCTTACCGCTCAGCTCGCCCATCAGCGTGTAGTGCTTGTCTTCCTTGATGCCCAACCCGCTCAGCAGCATGGCGGCGTCACTCTCGGCATTCCATCCGTCCAGCTCGGCGAATTTCTCTTCCAGCTCGGAAACTTTCAGTCCGTCTTCGTCCGTGAAGTCTTCTTTGGCATACAACTCTTCGCGCTGCTTCATGATGTCCCACAACACGGTGTGACCCATCATCACGGTGTCCATCACCGTAAAGGCGTCCCACTTGAAGTGGTCCTGGCTCAACACGGAAAGACGCTCGCCCGGACCGAGGGCAATCGAACCGGTGGTGGGCTCCAGGTCTCCGTAAATCGTACGGAGGAAAGTAGACTTTCCGGCACCGTTCGCACCGATTATACCATAACAATTACCACTCGTAAACTTCAGGTTTACGTCATTAAACAATACTCTCTTACCAAACTGCACCGAAACGTTTGAAACTGTAATCATCTTTTTTATTTACTATTTTACTATTTACTATTTAAGATTTCAGCGGTCATTATCTTGCCATTTACCGTTTTAGTGTGCAAAGGTAGACAATTTATATGAATTATGGGCTACTGATATATGCCAATCTGACATAAAAGCGTTACCTTTGCTGTGTTTTTCAGCCAAAATACCGTTTTGGCAAAGTTTTTGCAGATAGATTTAATAGCATCCGGTCAATCCGGATTGCCTTTAAATAGTGTCTTTTAATAGTAAATAGTAAAATAATAAAATAGTAAATACCAAGATGGATCCGAAAGAAAAAAAGGTGAAAGAAGAGATGAATGTGGAAGACATTCTGAACGAGGGTGCGGAAGAACAACCGCAGAACGAGCAGGCGGAAGAGACTGCGCCGCTGACGCAGGAAGAGAAGCTCGCGCAAGAGTTGGAGAAGGCTCAGGAGACTATCGAGGAGCAGAAAGACAAGTATCTGCGCCTGTCTGCCGAGTTTGACAATTTCCGCAAGCGTACTGTAAAGGAGAAAGCCGAGCTGATCCTGAACGGTGGAGAGAAGAGCCTGAGAAGTATCCTTCCGGTGGTGGACGACTTTGAACGTGCCATCAAAAATATGGAGACTTCAACGGACGTGAAAGCTCTGAAAGAGGGTATCGAGTTGATTTACAATAAATTCTTGGCTACGTTGGCACAGAACGGCGTGAAAGTTATCGAGACGGAAAACCAACCGCTTGATACGGATTATCACGAGGCCATCGCAGTGATTCCTGCTCCGTCGGAAGCACAGAAGGGCAAGATTTTGGATTGTGTGCAGACGGGTTATACGATGAACGATAAGGTGTTGCGTCACGCAAAGGTGGTTGTCGGCGAATAATCTGAAGTTATCAAATAATCTGAAGTAATCTGACGTAATCAAAGAGTAATTAGGAAAATAAAGGTTTATCTGTAAATTGACAAAAAGGCATGGCAGAAAAAAGAGACTATTACGAAGTGCTGGAAGTGACGAAAACCGCCACAGCAGAAGAGATAAAGAAGGCTTACCGCAAGAAAGCGATTCAGTATCACCCCGACAAGAATCCGGGTGACAAAGAGGCAGAAGAGAAGTTCAAGGAGGCAGCCGAGGCGTATGATGTATTGAGCAATCCTGAGAAACGCTCACGGTATGACCAGTTCGGCCATGCGGGTGTGAGCGGTGCAGCCGGCAATGGCGGTCCGTTCGGTGGTTTCAGCGGTGAAGGTATGTCTATGGATGATATCTTCTCTATGTTTGGTGATATCTTCGGTGGTCGTGGTGGCGGATTCAGCGGGTTCAGCGGATTTGGCGGCGGTGGCGGTTCACAGCAACGCAGATATCGCGGAAGTGATCTCCGCGTGAAGGTGAAGTTGACGCTGAAGGAGATTTCCGAAGGAGTGGAAAAGAAATTCAAACTGAAGAAGTATGTGCCATGCGACCATTGTCACGGTTCGGGAGCCGAGGGTGACGGCGGCTCGGAGACTTGTCCTACTTGTAAGGGTAGCGGTACGGTGATCCGCAACCAGCAGACGATATTGGGCACGATGCAGACTCGTACCACGTGCCCCACTTGCAATGGCGAGGGTAAGGTTATCAAGAATAAGTGTAAGAAGTGTGGCGGCGACGGAATCGTTTACGGCGAAGAGGTGGTGACTGTGAAGATCCCTGCCGGAGTGGCAGAGGGCATGCAGCTCTCCATGGGCGGAAAAGGTAATGCCGGCAAGCATAATGGTGTGCCGGGCGAC
>CAKUYM010000223.1 GCA_934716785.1 uncultured Bacteroides sp.
CATGATCTACCATTTGATAAGCTTCATCCTCCAATTCAATCAGCCCTGCCATCCTTTTATATGAGGAAGAATACTTCTTGGAAGTCCAACCTCCAGCAAAAGCTCTCTTAAATTTTGCATCATCCCCCAAAAATGCAGAAGTCCATATCTGATTATGAGCGACAAATACAATTTTGGACAATGGATACGATTTACGAATAGATACAATCAATTTATTAGACGGAAAATGGTTGATACAAAAGCATGTTTCAAGAGAATCCTGAATATACAATTTGAAAAACGCACCAATCACTTCCGGATAATCCAAATAATCTTCTGCTTTAAATTCCGGGAAATAAATATATTCTACGCCATTCTTCTCCAAAATTGTAAACTCATCACAATCGGCATTGAAAAGAACCAAGCAAACAGATATGTCTATTTTTTGCAAGCAAGAAACAAACTCTTGAATATAAGTTCCTATTCCATTTTTTGTAGAACTGATATATTCATTTAATATATATATTTTGTTCATGCCGGATTATTTATATATCGTTCTTTTTAGCAATAGCCCGGCTATTCCATTATTCAACCCTATTGGAAGATGAACAATACTTTCTACCTGTAATTGTTTAGTTCCAACCAATCCTTTCAGAGACAATGGCAATATCGGCGTTTTATTGAAAAGATAAAAGTCATTATATTGCTTTACAAAATCATTCATCCGCTTTCCATTCATATCCTCTACAGCATTCAATGCAGTATGCAAGTCGTCCAAGTATAATCTGTCAAAAGGCAATGCTTGCTTCTGCTGCAAAGCACCACAAATATGCATCAATACGTAATATAAAACGCCTTCAAGTCCCGTTTCAAAACTTAAATCATCTATACGACGCGGATCCAGTTTCATCAGTTGCCTATCTATCTCCGAACAAAGCTCCACTCCGGTGCCTTCTATTATCTGCTGCTGTATCAAATATTCCACAGCCCATCCAATGCCGCATAATCCTTCAGCAAAACCTATTGGCAATTTATTATGAATATGCGCCCATATATCATCAATAAAATCCTCTATAAAATCATCATAAACCGGATTCGGACATGAACGATTATATTCCATCAGTGCCAATAGGACTCCCATTTTTCCAGACATTATCCCCACTTCTTTTATGCAATAAACATTTAGCATCAGCGAATGGCAGATTCTCTGTTCCGGAGAAAACTCCTTTATCACGACTCCTTTATCATGCATTGTAGTCATATTCCCTATTATTCCTTGTTTATGTGACAAAGATCGGGTTTATTTATCACCCATTCGTATGGTGAAGGAGAGGGGCACAGATAGCGATAGATACAATTTTCACAAGCCCCTTGTCCACGGATATAAAGCCATGATTTACCCTGAGTAATTTCCTTATATACAATAGAAAAAGGGGAATCTTGAATTGTCCCTATATGATTCTGAATTTCTCCCGGATAGACCAGTCCGTCTGAAGTTATTGCCAATACCCCGAAATAATTGGTATTTAACATCTGATGGGCAAATATCTTTCGCTTAGACAAATAAAGCGCATCCAAATCCTCTTTTGTCATATAAAGCGCATCCTCAAAATAAGATAGATTATCACCTGTATAAACAGGATAAAATCGGTACTGTTTTAAGCCATATCGTTCTATTAATGAAGTGGCACGTTCCGTGTCCTCTTCCGAGGTAACCACAAAGCCATAATGTATATTTCCCTTTTGGACCGACTGCCGAAACAAACCATTATCCGCTTGCTCGTAATCAGATACTAAGATATGAAATGAAATCAGATCACTGTTCCACAGGCTCACGTTATCAGTGTTATATGTCAGATAATCTTTTTCTGTACAATAAATAGAAATATGACCTACAAGAGAACTCAAATAATCAAGCAGTTGTTCACATCCGGAATATTCCCATGGACATCCAACCAAAGTTATATTCAACGAAGGTGCTACTTCTCCTGCATTGCCAATAAATCGGATGATATCCTCAGCCTTCAGTTCTGTCGGCACTTGGGTTGGATAAGTTATTTGCTTATAGTAATTATCATTTCCGAATTTACTGCCATTTATATAAAAAATCAATTCGTGGAGATGCATCATAATTTTTCCGCTTTCTTCTTGATTCAGCCCATATACCAACATAGACTCACTCATTTTGAGCTTAGGCAACAAAGACACCGGCTTTTGATTTATGCCATTATCCTCTAACAATTGGGAGGCTTCTATTTTCAATAATCCATCAACCCATTCCTTGACTTCCGGAGAAGCCAGTTCCTCTTCATTTATCACTATCCGATAAAGATTATCGATTTGCAACAATGCATCAACAGACTGCCGAATAATCCTATTTGTGCAATCAAACTGAAACAGCCTGTAATTTCTTGTGTTATATACACATCCTTTATCCCTATTTACCCATAAAAAGGTATCATGATTCAGTGTTAACCAATATTGCTTCATAATTTATTGATTTGAGCTTACTTCTGTTAATATTTTATCATAAAGTTCGGGATGCTTGTTCAAATATTGCAACCTACGGATACCCTGCATCTCAAAGTTGCTCTTTGTTGTATATTGCTTACAAGAGCCATCATTGCCCAAATGTTCTTGGGCTTCATAGACACAAACCCCGCAAGTTTTACTCAATGCGCAAGTATTGCACTGTCCAAGATACTTAAATATACGATGATTATGCAACTCCGCTACCCGTTCCAAATCGAGATCCACTTTTTCATCATCGACTGTTCCTAAAGCAAATTGATGCCCAATCTTTTCACACGGCAATATCTTCCCCGCTACTGTCACAAACATTTTTTTAGTGAAAGGCAAACAAGTTCCCGTAGGTGGAAAATCAAGTTTCTCCACATCAAACATCAATTGAGAATAATTATTATAAAAATTCCCGCTATGTTTATATAGATACTCCCAAACAGAATAAGTGTTGGGATTTTCCATAAACAGTTCATTCTCCAAAGCCTCACAATCTGCATTGCCCTTTATATCATCTGTAATATTACGATAAAGAGCATAAAATTCATCCTGTTTATCTTTTCTCACTCCAACAGCACTTAAAGAAGACAAATGAGGCAACTTTCCAAAATGCTCTTTAATAAAATGGGATGAGACAGCGACTCCATTCCTATTATGAATTACGGTATTAAACATTACATGCTTTTTAAAATAGTCAGGATATGCATTACGAAGCAGTTGTATATTCTTATATACTCGTTCAAAAGAATTGCGTCCATGACGATCCATCCGATAGCTCTGTCCCTGTTCATCGCCATCCAGACTAATCAATAAATCAAACTTCTTTTCCACCATAAAGTCCATATAACGATCCAATAATATAGCATTCGTTGTCATATTATAAACAAATGAACATCCTATTGGAGGCAACTTTTCCACATAATCTATGATTTGACGAATAAGCACCATATTCAAAGTCGGTTCTCCTCCATAAAAACTAACTCGTATTGGATGAATATATTCCTTTGAAGCATTTTTTCTCCAGAATTCATACAAATAATCTATCACTAATTTAGCACGATGAAAAGAGAAATCAGAGCTCTTCCTTTCATCATACCCCTCATATAAATCAGCATAAGCACAATACTTGCAACGAAGATTGCAGGCATCTGTTACTTCGAACACCAATTGCCGCAGATGTGTCAAATTGTATTCAACCATCCCCTTTGTTACTCTACTAAATTTCTCCATTCTATTTCTTTCTTATATTTCAGCAAAACGACTACATTATTATCATCTTCACGTAGATTAGCTGCTATTTCTTTCAACCGACCCTTCAGCTCCCCTCTCTTGTATTGGTTGATTAACCCCTCTGGTCCATACATGAAAAAACCACAGTTTTTCATTGCCAAACCATTACGAAACATTGTGGGAGCATCATTAAATGATGCATCGGAAGATATATCAGAATTATAGATTTCCCAGCGTTCCAACTTGTTCGTAATACGATTCCAAACCAACCTTTTACTTTCATTGTAAGGTCTACGTGGATTTTTTTCATCCGCAAACAATGGTACGACATCAAAAACTAAAAAATAATCCGTAAACCCATGAGGAAAAATGACAAGGGGTGGAGTAGTAGAGTGAATAGAAGGACTCTGCACTGCAATGGGAACCTTTTTTCTATCAACCAAGGAGTAAATTGTATCGGAAGATAATTCCAGAATCCACCATTCATTACCATTTTGCAATAGCGAGAAATGATCCAAAAATCCAATCCTTTCACCTTTTCCATTATAGATGTAATTGGTAATTCCATTCTTGACTTTCAAATCAAGAGGATGACGACTACCATCTTTCTTACTAATCAGATAATAAGGAGACTTATCAGTGAGTCCACGAGATATGTTAAGCTGTGTAGAACTATATCCGAGTAGGAAATCTACATCATAATTGAGTATATTAGTAAAAAAAACATAATCTTCAATGGTAGCCTTACCGATATCTACACCCATAAAGCCGTCCATAGGAATGGAACGTTTATAATCACCTTTGAAAGAATAGATTAATATCTCATGCTTATTCATATCATCGACATAACATTCTTCCTGTTCGAAATCAACGATCCACAAAAATAAATAACTAAATTCTCCCGGTCCAGAACCTCTGCGATTAAATTTCCACAGAAACTTACCCGAATGGTCAAAAAAGTAAATATTACCACCAGAGGAAACATCGCTCGTTACAACATACTTATCTGAGAAATACATATAAGATAACCCAAGCAAAGTACTATCTGACGTTTCCAAAGGAATATACTCTACATCTGCAATATCATGAATATCTATCTTGCGGGTAGGATAATCCTTCTCACCGATATTGAGAACGGGGATTGATACAGTATCATCTGTCGACTTTAGATGAGTGCAACTTGATAACAGGTATAAAAAAATTAAAAATAAATATTTCATAATATACTTGTTTAATGTTCAGAAAGACAACGAATAGGTCGTTATTTCTACATATTGCAAACATTCTCTTTCTCAATGACCTATCCCTCAATAAATTGGGAATAATCAGGAAATCTTGAAAGATCCCCCCTCTACAGATGACTGTAGGAGGGGGTAATTGCAAAAAGTCTTTTCCTCATCTGGAGTAATCTTAATGAAGATGCCATGAAAGACTTAGGCCTCAAACTACTTAGATTGATTTCTATCTTTGTTGTTCATACTTGTAACACCAGTTGACTGCCTTTCCTCATTACCACCTGCATCAGCCTGTTTTATAATAGAGGACAATCCACCAGAACCACAAGTGCAGTTCGAACCGATACAGGCACTAATGCATGCGCACACGACATGTGTACCGCTACCACCTCTCAGCAAATTCAGTTCACGACGCCCCATCTCAGTCTCGCTAAGATTGTGCAACTTGATTGGAGATACTTTCTTTTTCATAATGTTTACTAATTTAATTAATACTATATACAGGATTGCAATCTGTCAAATACAAATACGATATTACCTCTTATCGAAGTTGGTCGGGGAAGACATGCAGAATTTGAAAATGTTCGAAAGCATCATTCCTTGCAGAACTCACGGTTTGTAATTTCTGTGCATTGTTCGTTATCTGTGTTTCCAAGTTTCTCATAATATCAGCGTTCCATAATTGTATAATGCCAAAGGAAAGCATAATAATTGGATTTATCGCTAACAACAGCGTAATCTTTTAGTTATCAAAGCCTTTTTTTTGATTACATTCATTAATTAAAGCAACAATGCCTATCAAATAAGTACATCAAAGGATACAAAAACGCCCTTTTGGCTATTCCACTAAATTGTTCCAATCTATTTCCTCTTTATACTTCACCAATGCAATCACATTATTATCATCTTCACGTAGATTAGCTGCTATTTCTTTCAAACGACCTTTCAACTCTCCTTTCTTGTAGTGGTTGATTAACCCTTCCGGCCCATATAAGGCAAAGCCACAGTTTTTCATTGTCCAACCGTTACAATACATTGTAGGGACATAATTAAATGATGCATCGGAAGATATATCTGAATTATAGATTTCCCAGTGTTCCAACTTATTCGTAATACGATTCCAGACCAACGTTTTACTTTCATTGTAAGGACTCCACGGATTCTTTTCGTCCGTAAACAATGGTACGACATCAAAAACTAAAAAATAATCCGTAAAACCATAAGGGAAAATGGCAAGGGGCGGAGTAGTCGAATGAATAGAAGGACTCTGCACTGCAATGGGAACCTTCTTTCTATCAACCAAAGAGTAAATCGTATCGGAAGATAATTCCAGAATCCAGCACTCATTGCCATTTTGCAATAACGAGGAATGATTCAAAGATCCAACTTTTTCACCTTTCCCATTGTAAATGTAATTAGTAATTCCATTCTTGATTTTCAAATCAAGAGGGTAACGACTACCATCTTTTTTACTAATCAGATAATAAGGAGGCTTATCAGTGAGCCCACGAGATATGTAAAGTTGTGTAGAACTATATCCGAGTAGGAAATCTGCATCATAATGAAGTATTTTAAGAAACCGAACATAATCCTCAATGGTAGCCTTACCGATATCTACACCCATAAAACCGTCCATAGGAATGGAACGTTTATAGTCGCCCTTGAAAGAATAGATTAATATTTCACTTTTATTCATATCATCTACATAACATTCTTCCTGCTCAAAGTCAACGATGCACAAGGACAAATAGCTAAACTCTCCCGGTCCAGAGCCTCTGCGATTAAATTTCCACAGTAGCTTACCTGAATGGTCAAAAAAGTAAATATTACCACCGGAGGAGACATCGCTCGTTACAACATACTTATCTGAGAAATACATATAAGATAACCCAAGCAGGGTACTATCTGATGATTCCAAAGGGATATACTCTACGTCCGCAATATCATGAATATCTATCTTACGGGTAGGATAATCCTTCTCACCTATATCGAGAACGGGGATTGATACAGTATCATCTGTCGACTTTGGATGAGTGCAACTTGATAACAGGTATAAAAAAATTAAAAATA
>CAKUYM010000224.1 GCA_934716785.1 uncultured Bacteroides sp.
GTATCACAGAAGCATTATTCTTCGGGAAGACATGAGATAGTGCTATTTTCTATTTTTCCAATCCATATTGGAAGATTCACACAGTAATTGTAATTTTGTTGTCATCAAACGCTTTATATAATCACAAAAGCAAAAAATATGTCTATGGCAACAAATGATGTTCAAGAGTCTATAAAGGTCGTCCGTTGGGACAAGCGATATCGTGATGACTTCATCCGGCTGAACCGCGAATGGATCGAGAAATTTTTCTGTCTGGAAGAGTCTGACCTGAAGATATTGGGAGATCCGGAAGGAGAAATAATCCGCAAAGGTGGAGAGATATTCCTTGCATTAGCGGATGAAAAGGTAGTGGGGTGCTGCGCATTGGTATATCATCCTGAGACCGGGCGACACGAACTGGCAAAAATGGCAGTCTCCCCTTCCGCACAAGGAAAAGGGATCGGTTTTCTGTTGGGATCTACCCTATTAGAATATGCCAAGAAGCATAGCATAAACGATATTTTCTTGGAAGCCAATACCAAGTTGGAAGCTTCTGTCAAGTTGTATCACAAACTCGGCTTTCAAGATGTGAAAGCAAAGAATCCTGTGTACAACAGATGCAACTTGTATATGGAGAAGGCTATCGGATAACCGATCGGCCTTATTTCTATATACTTAATGACACAGAAAACGATGCAGTGGCATGTCAAAATGCAGGGCATAACGCAGTAGACCATTTTGCCGACGTCAGCAAAATGGTTGAGCTTAGTTTTGGAATTGGTCGTCAGATAGATGATATTATGTTCATACGCTATTTGTCTCCTTGTTGCCCCCAATGGTAATCCTTGTAAACCTATATATGTATTTTGGATAAAGTATTGTCTTGTACTGAATAAAATAATCCGTATCTTTGGCACTAAATTCAAACCTAATACAAAAACCCATGAAGAAACAACTACTCTCCTGCTGCCTGGCTGCATTGGGACTGACAGCAATTCAAGCACAAAGCTTCAATGAGTGGAAAGATCCGGAAGTGAATTCCGTAAACCGCTCCGCTATGCACACTAATTATTTTGCCTATGCATCGGCTGATGAAGCGAAAACCGGCATTAAAGAAAATTCAACGAACTTCATGACACTGAACGGTCTATGGAAATTCAACTGGGTGAGACATGCCGAGGCACGTCCGACGGACTTCTACCGGACTGATTTCAACGACAAAGGCTGGGATGACCTCCAAGTGCCCGGTGTATGGGAACTGAACGGTTACGGCGATCCTATCTATGTAAACGTGGGATATGCCTGGAGAAGCCAGTTCAAAAACAACCCGCCATACGTGCCAACCGAAAACAATCATGTAGGCTCTTACCGGAAAGAAATCGTCCTGCCTGCCGACTGGAAAGGAAAAGAGATTTTCGCCCACTTCGGTTCGGTCACTTCCAACATGTACCTCTGGGTGAACGGACGCTATGTGGGATATAGCGAAGACAGCAAATTGGAAGCTGAATTCAACCTGACCAACTATCTGAAACCGGGCAAGAACGTGATTGCCTTTCAGGTATTCCGCTGGTGCGACGGCAGTTACTTGGAAGATCAGGACTTCTTCCGCTACTCCGGTGTGGGACGTGACTGCTATCTTTATGCACGCGACAAGAAATATATTCAGGACATTCGTGTAACACCCGATTTGGACAGCCAATATAAAGACGCTACGTTGGATATCGCTGTCGACTTGAAAGGAAACGGCACGGTGGCTTTAGACCTGGCGGATGCCCAAGGCAACAGTGTGGCTACTGCCGACCTGAAAGGTTCCGGCAAGCTGAACACCACACTGAATATATCCAATCCCGCCAAATGGACGGCTGAGACACCCAATCTTTATACGCTGACTGCCACCCTGAAGAACGGGAACAGCACAGTGGAGGTGATTCCTGTGAAAGTAGGATTCCGCAAAATCGAGCTGAAGGGCGGACAGATACTCGTCAACGGACAACCGGTGCTCTTCAAAGGGGCCGACCGCCACGAAATGGATCCGGACGGTGGTTATGTAGTTTCCATCGAACGTATGCTGCAAGACATCAAGGTGATGAAAGGACTTAATATCAATGCCGTACGTACCTGCCACTATCCGGACGACAACCGTTGGTATGACCTTTGCGACAAATACGGTCTCTATGTTGTGGCTGAAGCCAACGTAGAATCCCACGGCATGGGGTATGGCGACCAGACACTGGCAAAGAATCCTATTTACGCCAAAGCACACATGGAACGCAACCAGCGCAATGTGCAACGCGGCTACAACCACCCGTCCATCATTTTCTGGTCATTGGGCAATGAAGCCGGCATGGGATCGAACTTCGAAAAGTGCTACACTTGGATCAAGAACGAAGACAAGACACGTGCCGTACAATACGAACAAGCACGCACCAGTGAATTTACAGATATTTACTGCCCGATGTATTTGGGTTACGAGGGCTGTATCAAATACTGCAAAGGCGACATTCAGAAACCGCTTATCCAATGTGAGTATGCACACGCCATGGGCAACTCTGAAGGCGGATTCAAAGAATACTGGGACATCATCCGCAAGTATCCGAAATACCAAGGCGGGTTTATCTGGGACTTCGTTGACCAGTCCTGCCACTGGAAGAACAAGGATGGAGTGGATATCTATGGCTACGGCGGCGACTTCAACAAATATGACGGTTCGGACAATAACTTCAACGACAACGGATTGATCAGCCCCGACCGCGTACCTAATCCGCATGCTTATGAGGTAGCCTATTTCTATCAGGATATATGGACTACTCCTGCCGACCTCGCCAAAGGTGAAGTCAATATCTTCAACGAAAATTTCTTCCGCAACTTGTCTTCATATTATATGGAGTGGCAATTACTGGCAAACGGAGAAGTGGTGCAGACAGGCATCGTGTCCGACCTGAAGGTGGCGCCTCGGCAAACTGCCAAAGTACAGCTCCCGATTGACACGAAGAACATCTGTCCTTGCAAGGAACTGCTGCTCAACGTCAACTATAAACTGAAAGCCGCCGAGACATTGCTGCCGGCAGGAACGACTGTTGCTTATGAGCAGATGAGTATCCGCGACTACAAAGCACCGGAACTCAAACTGGAGAATGTGCAGGCTTCCAACCTTTCCGTTATCGTGCCTTCTATCCTGGACAACGACCGCAATTACCTCATTGTAAAAGGTGAGAATTTCTCTATGGATTTCAATAAGCACAACGGTTATCTCTGCCGTTACGACGTGAACGGAATGAAGATGATGGAAGAGGGAAGCGAACTGACTCCCAACTTCTGGCGTGCACCGACCGACAATGACTTCGGTGCAGGATTGCAACGCAAATATGCCGTATGGAAGAATCCGGAGCTGAAGCTGACTTCTCTGAAGCATGCCGTCGAAAACGACCAAGCTGTGGTGCGTGCCGAATATGACATGAAGTCGATAGGCGGAAAGCTGTTCCTCACTTATGTCATTAATAATAAGGGAGCCGTAAAAGTGACTCAAAAGATGGAAGCCGACAAGAGCAAGAAAGTGTCCGAGATGTTCCGCTTCGGTATGCAGATGCGTATGCCTGTCAACTTCAACGAGATAGAATATTACGGACGTGGTCCGGTGGAAAACTATGCAGACCGCAACCACGGTGCCAAACTTGGCAAATATCGTCAGACTGTGGAAGAGCAGTTCTATCCGTACATCCGTCCGCAAGAGACCGGCACCAAGACTGACATCCGCTGGTGGAGACTGCTGAATATCGGTGGTAACGGCTTGCAGTTCATATCCGAGGCTCCGTTCTCCGCTTCTGCGTTGAACTATACCATCGAGTCATTGGACGACGGTGATGCCAAAGACCAACGCCACTCGCCGGAGGTTGAAAAAGCGAACTTTACCAACTTCTGCATTGACAAGGCACAGACAGGTTTAGCATGTGTCAACAGTTGGGGAGCCATACCGTTGGAAAAGTACCGTCTTCCTTACCAAGACTATGAGTTCAGTTTCATTATGACACCCGTATCTCACAAGCTGAAGTAGCAAAGTAAAAAACATAGTTAAAAAACACAGTATTAGAGTACAAGAATCCCGAATTTAAAGTACTTTTGCAGCCGGAAACTGTTTTTGTCAAATCAGTTTCCGGCTTTTATTCCTTAAATCCCCCCTTTATACAAGAGAATAACACGTGTGAAACAAAACGCATAATTAAAAAAACAGATAAATAAGAAGTATGAAAAGTAGAATTGTTTTATTTGCATTTTGCTTGGCTCTTTTGTCCGGTTGCGGCAATAAGAGTAACGACACGGGAAAAGTACCCGAATATGCAGTACAGGAGTTGCAGAAATCTGCTGCGAATCTAACGACAGCTTATCCAGCGACCATTAAGGGTAAACAAGATGTAGAAATCCGCCCGCAGGTATCGGGTTTCATCACTAAATTGTGTGTAGACGAGGGTGCAAGTGTCCGCAAAGGACAGGTGTTGTTCATTGTAGACCCTACTCAATATGAAGCGACAGTGCGCACGGCGAAAGCAGCGGTTGCAACGGCGGAAGCAGCGGTACGCACCCAACAAATCACTGTAGACAACAAGCGCGAACTGAACAAGAAAAATATCATAAGCGATTATGACCTGTCGATGGCAGAGAATACATTGGCACAGTCGCAGGCACAGTTGGCCCAAGCAAAGGCACAGTTGACTACCGCTCAGCAGAACCTCTCTTTCACGCAAGTGAAAAGTCCGTCCGACGGCGTTATCAACAATATCCCTTATCGTTTGGGAGCATTAGTCAGTCCGTCTATCGCCACTCCGATGACTACCGTTTCTGAAATTGACGAAGTATATGTATACTTCTCCATGACGGAAAAGGAACTGCTTGCCATGACGAAATCAGGAAGCACCATCAAAGAAGAAATCAGCAAGATGCCGGCCATCAAACTACAGTTGATCGACGGCACCGAGTATAGCGTTGAAGGTAAAGTGGATGCCATCACGGGAGTTATCGACCAAAGCACCGGTTCGGTAAGCATGCGTGCTATCTTCCCGAACAAAGAACACGTATTGCGCAGCGGCGGTACGGCAAATGTACTGATACCTTATTCAATGGATAATGTAATCAGCATACCGCAGTCGGCAACAGTCGAAATTCAAGACAAGAAGTTCGTTTACGTCCTGCAGCCGGACAACACGGTGAAATATACCGAGATCAACATCTTCAACTTGGATAACGGAAAGGAATATCTCGTTACTTCCGGTTTGAACGCAGGAGACAAAATCGTAATCGAAGGCGTACAGAGCTTAAAGGACGGTCAGGCTATACAGCCTATCACACCCGCTCAGAAAGAAGCAAACTATCAACAGCACCTGAAAGACCAACACGATGGGAATTTAGCTACTGCTTTCAATTAATAACTTAAATAATCGTATGAAATTAGATAAATTTATTAACCGTCCGGTACTATCAACCGTTATTTCTATCTTGATAGTAATCTTGGGTGCTATCGGACTGGCAACACTGCCTATCACCCAGTATCCGGATATCGCGCCTCCTACAGTGTCGGTGAGGGCGACTTATACGGGTGCCAGTGCGTCAACCGTATTGAACTCCGTGATTGCTCCGCTTGAAGAGCAGATTAATGGTGTGGAGAACATGATGTATATGACCTCCAGCGCATCCAATACGGGTTCCGGAGATATATCCATCTATTTTAAACAGGGAACAGACCCGGACATGGCTGCCGTCAACGTACAGAACCGTGTATCCATGGCACAGGGATTGCTGCCTGCCGAAGTTACCAAAGTCGGTGTGACTACACAGAAACGCCAGACTTCCATGTTGGTGGTATTCTCTCTTTACGATGAGAGTGATACGTATACGGAGGCATTTATCGAGAACTACGCAAAGATCAACCTTATCCCGCAGGTTCAACGTGTGCCGGGTGTAGGTGACGCCTCTGTGATGGGACAGGACTACTCCATGCGTATCTGGTTGCGTCCGGACGTAATGGCTCAATATAAGTTAGTGCCGGGTGACATATCCGCTGCATTGGCCGAGCAGAACGTAGAAGCCGCTCCGGGACAGTTCGGTGAACGCAGTAACCAGACTTTCCAATACACCATCCGTTATAAAGGACGTCTGCAACAACCGGAAGAGTTCGAGAATATCGTCATCAAATCTCTGCCCGACGGTGAGGTGCTCCGGTTGAACGATGTTGCCGAAGTGCAGTTGGACCGTTTGGGATACAACTTTACCAACCGTGTGAACGGACATAAGGCCGTGACTTGTATCGTTTATCAGATGGCAGGCACCAATGCTACACAAACCATCAGCGATATCCAAGCTTTGCTGGACGAATCATCCAAATCACTGCCCACCGGCTTGAAACTAAACGTTTCCATGAATGCCAACGACTTCTTGTTCGCCTCCATCCATGAGGTATTGAAAACATTGATCGAAGCATTCATCCTGGTGTTTATCGTAGTATATATCTTCCTGCAGGACTTACGTTCTACATTGATTCCGACCATCGCCATCCCGGTAGCTCTTATCGGTACATTCTTCATTCTGTCCTTAGTGGGATTCAGTTTGAACTTGCTGACGTTATGTGCGCTTGTGCTTGCCATTGCCATTGTGGTCGATGACGCTATTGTGGTCGTCGAGGGTGTACACGCCAAGCTGGACCAGGGATACACTTCCGCCCGTCTGGCTTCCATCGACGCGATGAACGAGTTGGGTGGTGCTATCGTTTCCATTACCTTAGTCATGATGGCTGTGTTCGTTCCGGTAAGTTTCATGGGTGGAACGGCAGGAACATTCTATCGCCAGTTCGGTATGACAATGGCCATCGCCATCGGTCTGTCCGCTTTGAACGCTTTGACATTGAGTCCCGCCTTGTGTGCCGTACTTCTGAAACCGCACAAGAAAGAAGGCGAAGAGTCTGAAGAGGTTCCGCCTTTGAAGGAGCGTATGAAAACCGCCTACAAAGCTGCTCATACCACGATGATAAAGAGATATAC
>CAKUYM010000225.1 GCA_934716785.1 uncultured Bacteroides sp.
GTTTATGAGCGCAAGGTCAAAACGGGAGATATCGACGAGGAATTATTCAGGAAGACATACGAGGAACTGAATAAGAAGGCGGCTGAAGGATGGGGAAAAGATGACTATGATGATCCGGAACAGGCAGAAGAACCTCAACGGATACGTGACAACTTGTTCAAGTTCTCCGGAGCGAAGACGTATCAGGAAATTAAGGAGATGAATGACGCTCTTTACGACGAAAATGGCAAAAAACTATCTTATAAAGATTTCCGGGAAAAAGCACTGGCGATCAATAAGGACTACAATGAAAACTATCTTCGGACGGAATTTGAAACGGCAGAAACAAGTGGCAGACGCGCCAGTGAGTGGCAAGAGTTCAAAGCGAACGCGGATATCATGCCTAATCTGAAATATGTAACTGCGGGGGATGAAAGGGTACGAGAGTCACATAGGATACTGGATGGCGTCGTAAAGCCTATTAACGACTCGTTTTGGCTGCGGAACTACCCGCCCAACGGGTATCGGTGCAGGTGTTATGTCGAGCAAACGGATGAGCCTGAAACCCCTGCCACCCCTGTCGTGACGATACCGGATGCCTTTGCAAATAATGTAGGGCAATCCGGTGAAATATTCACTGTCGCTCACCCGTATTTTTCAATGCCTGACGAACACTTGGAAAAAATCAGGAAAGAGACGGAAAGAAGCAAATTATACGCTCCTTATCACAATGATCCGGAATCGAAAGTGCTGATCAGCGACTTTGCCGATCCGAAAGACTTAGTGAAAAATGTCGAAAGCGCACGGGTGATTTCAAAAGAGCTAAAGATGAAAGTTAAAATCCGCCCACATATCAACGAGGACGGGGTAAAGAACCCGGAATATTTGATTAACGAAAAGCTGGCAGACCTGAAGAACATTCAGGGACTAGGCGGTATCAAAAACGGGCTGGACAGTTCACGTAAGCAGCAATGTGAGTACACGGTTTTTAACCTTGATGCATTTGAAAGTCTCAAGCCCGAAATGGTGCAGAACAAGTTAAATGGGATATATAAGCTATATGGGGACAAGTTCTCCGGACAGCAGATGATATTCATTTATAGTGGGAAGGCTGTGAAGGTATCGTGGAAAGACGTGAAAGCCGGAAAGGTTACCAAGCTCTTAAAAGAACTTCAGGAGTGACAGCCGAAACTGACACTCCTGAAGGGAGTTCTTGACCTGTTACAGCCGCGAACATTGCAAATATACAATTTTATTTTGAAATACAAATGGAAAGGACTGAATTACCTGATTTTTTCAAAGAATTATCCACGCTGGTAGAAGATGCGCACCGCTATGCGAAAGTTGCGGGTGTGAACTTCTTCAAGCAGAATTTTCGCAGGCAGGGGTTTCTTGACACATCACTGACACCGTGGGCAAAGAGATCGATCACTATTGGTTCGGATCGCGGTGTATTGATACAAAGCGGAAAACTTCGCGACAGTATCCATGCAGTCAGTCGAGGAATAGACCGCGTTACTTTTCAGACTGATCCGCTGTCGTATGCCAAGATTCACAATGAAGGCGGGTATATTGTCGTAACGGAGCGAATGAAGCGTTATTTTTGGTTTTTGTATATGAAGTCGACCGGAGCAGTGCAAAAGAAGAAAAATGGCGAATTACGGCAAAACAAAGCCAATGCACGGCTGTCTACAATGGCTTCCTTTTACAAGGGTATGGCACTTAAAAAGGTAGGCAGTAAAATAAGGATTCCCAAACGTCAGTACATGGGTGAATCTGCCACATTTATGAAGCAGCTGGACGCATGGATAACATCGGAGATTGACAAACGATTCTCAAATATTTAATCAATATAATTATGATTTGGACAGACTGTTACAAAGAACTGGTTGAAATAATCCGGGGCAAAAATGAGTTCCTGGCATCTATCCCGGATGAGTATTCCGAGCTAAGGGAACAGATGGAAAATACACCAGAGATTGAACATATTGACATGTGGCATGAGCAGGTCAGTTTTCTCGATGAGGAACATCCGTTCCCGTCTCCGGCTGTATTCATTGAATTTAATACACTAGGCATCGAGGACGAAGGGTTACTCGTTCAACGGCTTCACACACAGATTGATTTCCGGCTGTTTTACGAAACCTTTTCCGATACCTGTGAAGGTGCGGCAATGCAGGAGGAGGCGTTGTCCTTCCTTGATCTGTTGACATTGCTGGGGATGATGTTACATGGGAAAGCGGGGAAGAACTTCGGCACGCTCCGACGTACCCATGTCGGACGGGAAGAGTCGGGGGGTGCGGGAAACTTGTACCGGATCAGCTTTGAATGTGAAATTATGGATTATACCACAATGGAGCTTGCAAGCCATGCCGATATAAAAGACCGTGAAATGAAAATTAGCAGTGGGGGCTTACCGGAGAAAGCGGAAGACGAAGAACCGCTGTATCATCTATGATACAACGCCTAAAAGCTAAGGCTTAGTTGACTTATATCGTCCTTTTTTGAGTCAGGCTTTTTGCCCTCTTTTAATTGTTCGTAATATGATAAATTCTCCGATATATAAAAGATTCGTTTATAGATGTAGTTCTGATCAAGGAAGAACAGGTCATGACTCATACGCAAAAGAACATCCTCTAAGCGGATGCGCTTTTTATCATAAAGAAGGTAGAAAGTTTCTACCATCTTCCGGTCACGTATTTTGGTCATTTCAGGATTCCGCATAAAAAAACATTATTATAGCGCAAATATACGGATTTCCAATGATTTGTCAAAATTGAATATAAGCCTGCGGGGGAAAGGCTATAAAAAGCCCCCAGCCTGTTAGTAAAGACGCCAATCACATACTAACAAAATGCGAGTAGACGCACAGCCGGGGGCAAAGACCCTTGCTGCGTCTACTCGCATTTTTGCTTTATGTGATTGGCATTGCAAAGATAATCAAATTTGTATTATGAAGGTCATAGAGATACTAAACTTTAATCGGGAGCTCCTGAAAAAATTGCAGGATGCCGGAATACGGCTTGAGGATTGTCGCTATATCGATCTGTATGCGGATTATATGAAACTGTTAGGACATGGTGAGAAAGTGTCTTATATAGTCGCAGCATTATCTGACAAGTACCTTGTCAGTGAGAGAAAGGTATATAGTCTTATCAAACGTTTCCAAAGTGACTGCAAAACGTTTGCAGTGTAAACGGCTTCATGTATCGTGCCGGATTGACAGCCCCGGAGTACTTTTGTCCCGAACTCAAAATTATTAGTTATGGGAAAATATACGTATAAACCGCAATATGGCGTTATCGTCATTTGCACAGATGAAAAGGAACAGCAGGCTATTTATGAACGCCTGAAAGCTGAAGGTTTAACTTTAAAGGTAGTAAGTGTATGAGAGTAGAAGTACGACACCATTGCAGCGATTTTGACAGCTATCGCGCTGCAAGGGTAAAGAGCCTTTTCAATGCGGAAAAAGGCTGTGATTGGGAAAAGGTAGCTGAATTGCCCATCGAGGACAAGGAATGGCAAATAGGTTTGATAGTCGGACCGTCAGGAAGTGGAAAAACCAGTATCGGAAGCAAAATCTTTAACGAGCCGATTTATGACCTTTACTCCGGTTGGGACAGCAATAAACCTATTATTGACTGCATCGCTCCGGACGGGGATTTTAATACAGTCACTGGAATGCTTTCGGCTGTAGGTTTGGGTGATGTTCCGGCATGGTTAAGACCTTTCAATGTACTGTCGAACGGTGAGAAATTCCGCGCTGGTTTAGCTCGCTTGGCTTGCGAACGTCCGGAGCGTGCAGTCGTTGATGAATTTACGTCCGTGATTGATCGTCAGATCGCGAAAGTGGGTGCAGCAGCATTCTCAAAAACTTGGAGACGTGGCAAAGGTAAGATTGTCCTTCTGTCCTGTCATTATGATATTATTGAATGGTTGCAGCCGGATTGGGTGTACGATACTGCGGAGGCACGCTTTTACGAGCGTGACTGTCTTCGGCAACGTCCAAAACTCGAACTTCAAATTTATAAAGTCAGGGGAAGTGTATTCCCAAGACTGTTTAAACAGCATTATTATTTAGACTTGCCGTTGCCCGTTGCTGCGGAATATTTCGTAGGTTTCATTGGGAACGAGCCTGTCTGTCATTTGGCAGTAGCTCCTCTTTTTACAGCTGGTGCGTATCGCTCGACCCGCTTGGTGGTTATGCCGGAGTGGCAGGGTATCGGTGTTGGCACTAAATTCTTAGCTGCAGTATGCGAATACCACCTGAAGGGGAATGGACGTTGCGGGAAAAAGCTACCTGTATTTTTCCACACTTCACATCCCCAGTTATGCGGAGCTTTGCGACACTCGAAGAAATGGGTACAAACGGGAGCCAGCCTTTATGGTTCGAATAAGGCGAGAAGTGCAAGTTCAATGGCGCGTTCCATGCAAAAGAGAGGGATAACAGACCGTTGCTCTACCGGGTTCGGCGGGCATTTTCGGGCAGTACAAGCATTTAAATATGTAGGAGAATATGATAATCAAGATATTAGGAAATAAGGACTCACAGGCTTACAAAATGGCGGAAGCCTGTGTGCGCGAGAAAGGTCACCGCGTTTGGAACGAAAGCACTGGAGTGTATGATCTAGCCATTGCCCCGCTTTTGACGGAAAAGGTGTCGGTGGAAGTGTTGAAAGAACCGCTTTACGGGACATTGATATTTCACCCGTCACCACTGCCGTATGGACGTGGCGCGTCTTCAATCAAATGGGCTTATAAACGGCAAGAGCCAATCACTGCCGCGACATGGTTTTGGGCAGATAACGGACTTGATACGGGTGATATATGCGAACAGGAAATAATCAAAATAGACTATTCAGCCCGTCCACGTGATTTTTACGAGCGTGATATTCTGCCCGCTATGGAAAGGACGCTGGTACGTTGCTTGGATAACATTGAAATTGGGTATATACGGAAAATACCACAAGTGGAAAACTATTCAAGCTATGACAGGCGATTATAAACATCCATCTAAAAAGAGTATGCTAAAAGAGGAAATTACAGGTACAACTTCCGGATATACAGTAAATGCACCACAATGGGTGACTACATCCACGCAAGCACCAGAGTTTAAGTCCTTTTATAAGACCGTCTCCGGAAATGAAGGGAATAAATGTAATTATCCGACACGTTTAGACCTTTACGGCTGTGGATGCTTTCACGACTGTTCTTATTGCTATGCAAAGTCGCTTCTTAATTTCAGGGGATTGTGGCATCCTGATAACCCGTCCGTTTCCCGGACGGACAAGGTAGAGAGGAAAATCTGTAAATTAGAGCGGGGAACAGTTGTGCGTTTGGGTGGAATGACTGACTGTTTCCAACCCTGTGAGGCGGTTTACAGAGAGACTTATAAGGCTATTCAGAATCTTAACCGTCAAGGGGTGCATTACCTTATTGTGACAAAATCATCAATGGTGGCAGATGACAGATATATCCGTTTGATGGATAAGAGACTGGCACATATACAAATATCTGTGACTTCCACGGATGATGTTCTTTCACGTTCATTTGAGAAAGCATGCCTACCGTCCGCGCGGATTAAAGCCATTGAGAAATTGCAGAGACAGGGTTTTGATGTGTCTGTCAGGTTATCCCCCTTTATCCCGCAATTTATTGATTTTGGCGTTCTGAATAGCATCAAATGTGATAAGATCTTAGTGGAGTTCCTGCGGGTAAATACGTGGGTGAAGCAATGGTTTGATATTGATTATTCTGAATACACTTTGAAGCATGCCGGGTACAACCACTTGCAGCTGGAGCGAAAAATCGAATATCTAAATAAGATTTCAGGGTTTAGGGAGATTTCGGTTTGCGAGGACGTGGATAGTCATTTTCAGTACTGGAAAGAGAATGTAAACCACAGTCTGAATGATTGCTGTAATTTGAGGCTATAAAGTTTAGCCGCGCAAAGTTTTTTTTTGCGCGGCTTTTTTCGAATAGATGATTATTTGTAGAATATGTATTTTTCTTCACAATAAATACAATGATTTTCCTTGCAATACTTCTCAACTGCCTTGCGCGTTTTAAAGTCTTTTATTTTTCCATCTTTTGATTGAATATGTTCCACGTTAAAGTCCTTGTCTATCTTTAGAGGAACAAACCTTGTTTGAGTATTAAATCGTTTCATGTTTTTAGTTATGATTTTATTTCTTTTTCCATTAATTTTAAAATCCTGTTGAACTCATTACGGCTCATATTGGTAGGCACAAAAGATGCTTTTACCTGTTCAAACGGACGAAGATAATGTTTCAATGTCTCTTGAGCTTTCTCTCTTGCCTTTTGGGCACACATTTCAATATATTCTTCATCTGTCATATTATAATCAGTAACAGTGTCTATCACCGTTGAGAATCGGCATAAAAGACCATTTTTTTGTCTTGCTATAAAGCTCATATCTATTCTTGTTTTACTCTAATTGATTTAAAAATATTCACTACAAACAAATCCCTTTCGCGGAGTAAAGTCTTTAAATTCACAACTTCTAAAAATCCACTTCTTATCTGCCCATCCGGCTAAATCCTTTTGCCATTGAGGAATAATTTGACGTGGATTATTTAAATCTCTGTAAGGCTGACAATGCGGCAAGAACCGACCGCCTTTGTTCTTCCAATGATTGACACGCTCAAACGATTCTTTGAAGTCACTGAGCAGGATACAATAAAAGAAGTATTCGCCTTTGTACCCGTACTTGTCAATCAAAGCTGTGGCACGCTCACATTCGGCAATCTGTCCCGGTGTGTCACAGCCGAACCGTATGCGCTTCATCCACTTTACTCTTGCCAGTAGCCGGGCGATGTCGTCTGTTACCAAGCGAGCATCTAAGCCCTGATTGAAGTCTACTCGTACACCCATGGAGACAATCTTTTCAATCTGTTGTAATCCATAATCGGATGCAAGTACATTGTTATCCATGAGTATTACGTTCTTTCGCCCGGCAGATACTTCTTCTATATCCATGTATGGAGTAATGT
>CAKUYM010000226.1 GCA_934716785.1 uncultured Bacteroides sp.
ACAATGAAGGTGGTGACCGCCTTCAGCGTCCTCGCTTCAATAGCGAAGGTGGCTCTTATGGCGACCGTCCTCAACGTTCTTCTTACAACCGTGAAGGTGGCGATCGTCCGTATCGTCCGCGATTTAATGCTAACAATGAAGGTGGTGACCGCCTTCAGCGTCCTCGCTTCAATAGCGAAGGTGGCTCTTATGGCGACCGTCCTCAACGTTCTTCTTACAACCGTGAAGGTGGCGATCGTCCGTATCGTCCGCGATTTAATGCTAACAATGAAGGTGGTGACCGCCTTCAGCGTCCTCGCTTCAATAGCGAAGGTGGCTCTTATGGCGACCGTCCTCAACGTCCTCGTTTCAATAACGATGGTGGTTCTTACGGTGATCGTCCTCAACGTCCCCGCTTCAACAGCGAAGGTGGCGACCGTTCTCAGCGTCCTTCCTACAATCGTGAAGGAGGTTCTTACGGCGACCGCCCTCAACGTCCCCGTTTCAACAGTGAAGGTGGCGACCGTCCTCAACGTTCTTCCTACAATCGTGAAGGAGGCTCTTATGGCGACCGCCCTCAGCGTCCTCGTTTCAATAACGAAGGTGGAGGTTATCGCAATAATAATGGCGGTGGCGGCAATTATCGTCCGAGATTCAACAATGACCGTCAGGGGGGATACCGTCCTCGTCCGCGTACAGCCGATTATGATCCGAATGCCAAATATAGCATGAAGAAACAAATCGAGTACAAGGAACAGTTTGTTGACCCGAACGAACCGATTCGTCTGAATAAGTTCCTCGCTAACGCAGGTGTTTGTTCACGTCGTGAGGCTGACGAATTTATTACGGCAGGCGTGGTTTCTGTAAACGGTGAAGTGGTTACGGAGTTGGGTACGAAAATCAAACGTTCGGATGTGGTGAAGTTCCATGACGAACCGGTAAGCATCGAACGTAAGGTGTATGTATTGCTGAACAAACCGAAAGATACCGTTACTACATCGGATGACCCGCAGGAACGCCGCACGGTAATGGATTTGGTGAAAGGCGCTTGCAACGAACGTATTTATCCTGTAGGACGTCTCGACCGCAACACAACCGGTGTACTGTTACTGACGAATGACGGTGACTTGGCTTCTAAGCTGACACACCCGAAATTCCTGAAGAAGAAAATTTATCATGTTCATCTGGATAAGAACCTGACAAAAGCGGATATGGATCAGATTGCAGCCGGCATCCAATTGGAAGACGGTGAAATCCATGCAGACGCTATCAGCTATACGGATGATTTCAAGAAAGACCAGGTAGGTATCGAAATCCACTCGGGCAAGAACCGTATTGTTCGCCGTATTTTCGAATCACTGGGTTATAAAGTAGTAAAACTCGACCGTGTGTTCTTCGCCGGACTGACCAAGAAAGGTCTGCGTCGCGGAGACTGGCGTTACCTGACGGAAGCAGAAGTAAACTACCTCCGTATGGGTTCGTTTGAATAATATATCTAAAAAGAAAAAGTTAAATGGAAAAGATTAGTAGAACAAAAATTGTTGACTTGCTGAAGCGCACGGATGTTGGCGCTATGGTCAATGTGAAAGGATGGGTTCGCACTCGCAGAGGTAGCAAACAAGTAAACTTTATCGCACTGAATGACGGTTCTACAATAAATAATTTGCAGGTCGTAGTCGATTTGGCCAATTTCGATGAAGAGATGCTGAAACTGATTACTACCGGTGCTTGTATCAGCGTGAACGGTGAAATGGTGGAATCGGTAGGTTCCGGTCAAAAGGTGGAAGTACAGGCTCGTGAAATCGAAGTATTAGGTACTTGCGATAACACATATCCGCTGCAGAAGAAAGGTCACTCCATGGAGTTCTTGCGTGAGATTGCTCACTTGCGTCCGCGTACCAACACGTTTGGCGCAGTGTTCCGCATTCGTCATAACATGGCGATTGCCATCCACAAGTTTTTCCATGAAAGGGGATTCTTCTATTTCCATACTCCTATTATTACAGCTTCAGACTGCGAAGGTGCCGGACAGATGTTTCAGGTGACTACCATGAACCTGTACGACTTGAAGAAAGACGAGAAAGGGTCTATCTCTTATGACAACGATTTCTTCGGCAAGCAGGCAAGCCTGACCGTATCCGGACAGTTGGAAGGTGAGTTGGCAGCCACTGCTTTGGGGGCTATCTACACATTCGGTCCGACGTTCCGTGCCGAGAACTCCAATACTCCGCGCCACTTGGCTGAGTTTTGGATGATTGAGCCGGAAGTTGCTTTCAACGATATCACCGACAATATGGATTTAGCTGAAGAGTTCATCAAATATTGTGTGAAATGGGCGTTGGATAACTGTGCGGACGATGTGAAGTTCCTGAATGATATGTTCGACAAGGGATTGATTGAACGTCTGCAAGGTGTTTTGAAAGATGATTTCGTTCGCCTGCCTTATACTGACGGTATCAAGATTCTGGAGGACGCCGTAGCGAAAGGTCATAAGTTTGAGTTCCCGGTTTATTGGGGTGTAGACTTGGCTTCCGAGCACGAACGTTATTTGGTAGAAGAACATTTCAAACGTCCGGTTATCCTGACTGACTATCCGAAAGAGATCAAGGCATTCTATATGAAACAGAATGAGGATGGCAAAACGGTACGTGCGATGGATGTCCTTTTCCCGAAGATTGGTGAAATCATCGGCGGTTCCGAACGTGAAGCGGATTATAACAAGTTGCTGACCCGCATCGAAGAGCTGCATATTCCGATGAAGGATATGTGGTGGTATCTGGATACCCGTAAGTTCGGTTCTTGTCCTCACTCAGGTTTCGGACTTGGCTTTGAGCGTCTGTTGCTCTTCGTCACAGGTATGTCAAACATCCGCGATGTGATACCGTTCCCGCGTACACCGAGAAATGCAGATTTTTAGTATTACACTATATTTTTATGTAAAACTCGCATAATCTTTGGGTTATGCGAGTTTTTTTATGCATTTTGTTGTTCTATTTTCAAAATAAACCTTTATATTTGGAGATACGCAGAGAAGAGTGTTAACTAAAATAATACGACAATGAAAAAACTCTATTTCTTTACCATGCTTTCAATGATGTTGTTGGCGGTAACAGGTGCAACGGCCCAGAAGAAAACCAAGTTCAAAACGGCCGAGTTGAAAGGTATTTGGCAACTCTGCCATTATGTGTCGGAGGCTCCCGATGTTCCGGGAGCATTAAAACCCAGTAATACATTTAAGGTATTGAGTGATGACGGACGGATTGTCAACTTTACGCTTATTCCCGGTTCGGATGCCATCATTACAGGATATGGAACATGGAAACAGCTGACCGGTGATTCCTATAAAGAAAGCATTGAGAAGAATATCCATCTTCCGATGCTGGATAATCAGGATAATATCCTTGAGTTTGAAATCAAGGATGGCGACTATCTGCACCTGAAGTATTTCATCAAGAATGACTTGAACGGAAATGAACTGAACAGTTGGTATTATGAAACATGGAAACGTATGCGGATGCCGGCCAAGTGTCCGGAAGATATAGTGAGATAGCTTTCAATTATCCAAAACGCTTATTCAATATTCAATGAAACAGAGGGTGTCATGATACCCTGATTAGAATATTTACCCCCTGTCTACAGTATATGTGACAGGGGGATTTCTGATTTTCCTCAGATGGAGAATCAGAATCAAAACGTTTGCTCGAAAAGTCGAATCCATTGCGGTATAATATTCTCCGGGTAGAATCGTTGTATGCTGGCAAAGGATTTCTTTTGCAAATCGGTTCGTAGTCGGTCGTTTTGCATCAATTCCACCATACGGCCGGCATATTCCTCCTGGCGGAAAGGCGGGATAAGGATACCGTTATTCATAATGATGTCCGTGACCCCAGCACTGCAATTATAGGCTATAGGAACGCAGCCATAACTCATGGCCTCGGTCAGACACAATCCGAATGATTCAAAGGTGGAGGTCAGGCAGATAATTGATGCTTCCTTGTAATATTTGCTGACATCCTTTTGCCACCCTTCAAAGCGTACCCTGGGCAGCTTTAGTTGCTCCGTCATGGCCTTTAGGGTAGGCAGTTCCCTACCGTCACCCACCAATACCAGTTCCCATTGAGGAACTTTGGAATGAATCTTTGCCCAGATTTTAATCAGGCGATCCACTCTCTTGTCCATGCGGCTCATTCGTCCGCTGTATAAGAGTTGCTTTTTCTTCTCTTCGTATAAGAATCCCGGTTCTATCATGTTGGGGATTGCCACGAATTTATCACCTTTTCTTTTGATAGCTGTCTGTATCGTTTGGCTGTACTGTGGATGTAAAGTAACGTAAAAGTCACAATGGTCATATATGACAGCATATCGTTGTTGCCAACGTTTGGTATAGCTCTTAAACAGTTTTTCTTTGGTTCGGTTGATTAAAATAATCTTCAGTTTATGGAAACTTCTTGTAAAGCTGGCGTCCAGACGGCTTTCTTTCTCCCAGAACGGTTGTCCGTGCTGTATATAGATGAGTTTGGCAGGGCATCCTTTTTCTTTTAATCGGCATAAGGTAGGGATAAACTCATTGCAGGATATGCAAAAGTTTGAGATGCCATACTCTTTGATTTTATCCAATAGGTAGTGGACATTTTCTTCAGAGTTGATATTTACAGGATCCGGCATGACCAGAATTTTGTAGTACTCCTCTGTGGGGCCTGCCAAGTCTTTTCGGTAATCCGTGCAGAATACATATATATGATAACCATACCGGGAGAGCCCTTCGGCCAACCGTAAGGTGGCTGTTTCAGCTCCACCGTATGGGAAACTTTGATGAAGAATTCCGATAGCTTGATTCATGATGCTAAAATTTCAAGATAATATTGTATGTATTGATTGACACAATTATTCCAGTTAAACCGTTCTGCATTTTGTCTCATTTGCAAGGCATAATCCGGATGATTATAGAATACGGGTAACATTTCCTTTATCTTCTCCGCCATGGCCTCCGGAGAGAGTTCGTTCCAATAAAATGCGTGTTCACCGCCTACTTCCGGCAGGCTGGTGAGGGCAGAGAGGAATACCGGCTTACCGAATTTCATTGCTTCTATAGGTGGCAGTCCGAATCCTTCACAAAGAGAAGGGTATAGGAAAGCACGGCACGACGCATATAGGTATGCTTTTTCTTCTTCCGTCACATTGGGCAGGCGGTATACATTGCGGGTAGGCAGTTCGTCAATCATTTTCTGTAACATTTTGCCATAGCTGCTGTTCCAGTTTCCTGCGATAACTAAGTTCTGTTCGGGAAGGAAGCGCATCATCTCGATAAGCAGATGCACATTCTTTTTGGGAAGCAGGCTGGACAGATGGAACAGAAAGCTATCCGGCAATTGTTGTACTAATCGGGGGCTTATCTCGGAAGGAACGGATAAAGCGGATACGCCGTTATAAATAACTCTTTCCGGCACCCGGATATGAAAGTGCTTATTTGTATCTTTCCGGACAAACTCGGAAATGTAGTTCGTATAGTCCATTCTCTTGATCTTTTGTTGGAACCTTTGTATGCCACGTTCCAACTTCTTGCCTTGCTTTTCATAAATGAAATTGATGTCATGGATGGTCATCAGGCGTTTAGTCACATGCCGTAGGTTCTTAAAGAGACAATACTGATGCGGCATATGAAAAAGGTCTGTTTTAAATGGATAAAAAGTAAGGAGATGCCTCATGAATACCGGCATACATATATAATGTACTTCATTCCCGAAACATCCACGATAAGAAGGCGGTACAATGAAATAGAACTCTATTTCGTAGTGCTCACGCAGTCGGACAGCTTGGTTGGCCAGTCCTTCGCCCAATCGCTTGCAAAATTCTCCTACACCTACGTATGGTGTAGTTATGGCATATGCCTCTATAACAATTCTTTTCATAGTTGGTGGTATAATCAAGTTCATTGGTTCATTTTCGTACTTATGGTGACACTGTCTGCTTCCATGCGTTCCATAAAACTTTGTATGATTGCTTTCATTTGCCGCTCCATGGCTTTCTCTTCAGGCAGTTCTCCCTTGAGATTCTTTTTCAGAAGCGGATCGGAACGATAATCATAGATACCTGTGATTGTTTCATTATCTGATTGCAGCAGATACTTGTTTTTTATGAATTGTGGAATATGATCCCAGTTGAAAGCCCACATATCGTCAGGATCGGTGTGGAGCAGGTCTTGGCCGAAAGCTATATAAGGCTTGTCATATCCTAAATATCCCAACAGGGTCGGCATAATATCTATCTGCTGTGCGATACCTTTGTGGTCACCTGCCGGCATCTTGCCTGTGGGTCAAAAAAAAGTATGGGAATGCGGAATATCCCCAAGTCTGTCTTATATTCATCATGAGTGATCCTGCTACTGGCATGGTCGGCGGTAATGACAAAAAGTGTATTCTCATACCAAGGTTGCCGTTTGGCTGTTGCGAAGAACTGCTGTAGCGCATGATCGGTATAACGAATGCATTTATGCAAGGGATAGATACCTTCATCCTTGAACACATCCTTGTATTGTTCGGGGATGGCAAACGGGTGGTGGGAGGTGGCGGTGAATACCGCGGTCATGAATGGCTCTTTCATTTCACTCATTTTCATGCAATAGTACTGTAGAAATGGCTCATCCCAAATGGCCCATGTGCCATCATAATCCTTGTCGCCATTGAAACGGGGATCTTTATTGTATTCGGTACGTCCGTAATAATCGCTAAATCCGGCTGTGCGTGCATAGGCCTGAAATCCCATTGAGCCATTGGCTGCCCCGTGAAAGAAGGCCGTAGCATACCCCCAGCCCTTTAGTACTCCGGGCAGGCTGGTAAGTCTGTTCAGTGAGAAAGGAGTCAATACAAAAGGTTTCTCCATCCGGGGGATGGAACTGAATACAGCCGGCATGGCATCTATGCTGAAACCGCTGTTGCTGAAGCTTTCTTCATAATGGAGGCAATGGTGGAGCCGGG
>CAKUYM010000227.1 GCA_934716785.1 uncultured Bacteroides sp.
GGCCAGTTCCCTCTCAACGGGCGTTACCAGTGCAATGATGCAGGAATTTTCTCCCCGCTTGTCGAACCAATGGTGACGGCCATGACCGAAGTTGCGGTAGTCGCTGAGCAAGGCAGAGCCAAGAGCGGCCTCCGTGAGTTTTGACTCAATATCCCATGCTACAGGTTCTCCTGTTGCACCATACATCACTATGAAGTTCTGAATGACTGATAGATTCAGGTTGAAGGTCTCAGGCCGTAGGTTGCTCAACTTGAATCTTGAAACTTGAAACTTGGAAGCGCACGCTGCTTTGCAAAGCAGCGTGAATGTAGCCAGTAGCGAATTTGTGGCCAGGAAGCCATCCTTCTCGCTGGGGATGTCCTCGCACCAACGCTGCACCTTGGGGTACTGTTCCAGCAGTTTCTCGGTAGGATTGTTCTTGCGGAGGGTCAGGCTCATCATGCCTGTCTCGTTATACTTTACGCCATACTTGATGACACTCAGTATATCCTTGTTCTTACCACTGGCACTAAGGAAAAGCAGTTTGCTGCTACGGATAATATTATGCCCTGCATACATCAACTGAAGCGGGGTCATCGCCTGTGCCAGTACACCATTACACTGCTGATAGAGCTGAACTGCATAATGGCAAGCGCTGAGCGAACCGCCAGAACCAATACACACCAAAGGTATCTGCTTATTCTCTGCAAACAGAAACTGTGCAAGACGCGTCACATCCTGCTGCTCAACCCATCGAATGGTCTCCGAAAGTTTTTCAACTCTCCCTTAAAAGGCTTTCCCATAATTAAACTTTGAGTCCACTTTAAAAGCGGTATTTATTTGATTTGCAAAGGTAATACTTTTTTCGAAACGGAAGCATAAAATTACCGTTTCAAGAAAAATTGACTCCAAATACATATAGTGGAGAAAACTGAATAGTTCCTTCCACTGTTACCCACATTACAGCTCTTTACTTATCGCCATAAAGCCCGATGCGATTGCCGACAGGATCAGCTATGATGGCGAAGTATTGTCTTAGGGGTTACGAGCGTTGCTCCGTTGTACAGAGCTGTCTTCACGTCAGCATCCAAGTCATTTGATCGGAGATATACCAGCACACCGCCATCAGAGGGTGCGAAACCGGGAAACGAGGGAGCCGAGGAGATTGAGCAACGCTCCCGCCATCTTTCATTGCTTACGCCATTCTCTCGTCACCGAACTGCGACACTTCCTGCTTTTCGTCGAAGTCACAATAGTCCTGAAGGCTCCTGCAGCTGATTTTTAGTTTCACAACCAGTTCCTAATAACATTCTCCGTCTAGCAACGATTTATTTATTGTAAGCCAGCGTGTCGTTCTCCCGCATCGTCTGTAGGGTTCTCGGACTGATACTGAGCAGCCTACACACATCGTCGTTGTCAAGCCATTAAAGTTTCATTGTTTTCTCATTTGGATTTTACAAATATTCCAATGAAAGATAAAGTATAGGCAACATACCTGCATGCTTGTGTTAAATATGTAGAGTGGAATGTATTGACAAATAGCTCTTTAAGGAAACGCTCCGGTGTTGCAGAATCTTCATCAGGTAGTATCTCACGATTGATAAAAGACGTTTTAAATAGTAAATTAATAAAACATGTATATCTTAATACTGCCCCTCGTTATATGAAATACATTCCAATATGGGGTTGATTTAACTTGCTATATTAGTAACATGTATATTTATATCTTTTAATTTTCAATTATTTACACATTTAATCTAACTTGTTAGTAAGTTGTTAGATGGAGTTGATGACAATAATGCAATTACTGAATTTTGAGAAAAGTCAGAAAATAATAGAGAAAGAATTCATTATTTTTCATACCTTTATCATCTGCTAGTCATTACACTTTTATTTGAAGCAAAATAAAGAAGATGGTACGTTACAAATCCGTTACCTATTCCTTTAAGATGGATTTCAGACATTTGAAAGATAGTGGCATACATCTGAGAAAAAGAATTGTTGTTAATTCGTTACTCTCTTTTTATACCCTCTTTCAACCTCCTAAGACAAAGGAGATTTGAATGATTTTCTATAATTAAACAAAAAAGTTTCAGTATTGAAGGAAATTAAAAATGATAAATAAATCGTTGTTTTTTTATACATGTTTTATTATTTATGGTTACAATATATTTGGATAAACAAGTATTCAGCTATCTATTCAATATAAGGGAAGAGAAATACTCCCTCTTGCGTGAAAAGATATTATCTCACAAGGATGAGTTTATTTTTCTCTATTCAAATGCTCATTTATTTGATTTGCAAGATGATAAAACGGATATTAAATATGCGGAAATGGAATTTATGCAATCGATAGTTGGCGAAAATCGTTTAATATATGAAAGTAATAAACTGGAAGTTCTGAAGCAATCCCCACGCAGGGCCTTTGAGACTATAGGCAAAGTCGGTGATTTCTCTTGGCTTGAAAATTTTAATTTCTCACAAATAACAGAAGAACAGCGGAAGGTAATCAACAACATTGTTGATATTAGCATTAAGGATTTAAAAGGAGAATTGGATTTTGATTGGCTAACAAAAAGAGTTCCGGTTTCAGCTAATGAATTCCAAATAGATCCCTCGTTTTTTACATCATTAATAAAATTTGTATCTCACAATTTTTATGAGAATAGGGAGTCATATAAAATTATAAGAGACAATACTATTACTAAATATAATCCTACATTAATTACAGCGGAAAGTGAAAATGTTTTTAACGAACAGTTAGCCTCGTCCCCATTAGGATTATCCTTTCTAGATATAATTAAAGCCACTTTAACTCAAACAGGGTTATCATCTACTGATTTTGCGACCGTATATTATATATCATATATACTTCTTGACTTATTTGGAGTAAATAAAGAAACTCGAAAGAAGGTTAAGTTCAAAAATATGCAAGCTGATTGTTGTCATAGTTTCTTCGGCTCTTACTGCGATTGCATAGTTAGTGATGACGAAGGTATGCGCTTAAAGAGCAAAACATTATACAAACTTTTTAATTTCGGTACTAAAGTATATTCAGTAGATGAGTTTATAGAAAAATTTGATGATGCAATAAATAACAATAAAAAATCTGCGCGTGAATATTTTGATGAAGTCCTTTGCGATTATACTAAAAGGCAAATAATTAGAGTCGAAACAAAACCTGAGCAATCTTTAACTTATTTGAATACTTCCAATAAGTACTTCGGATACTTCAATTGTATGATAGAAAGAAAATCAAAAGATGAAACTGTCATTATACTTCATAAGAACAATGACCTGAAGCAACCTATTATGGTGAGAGAAATAGAGATTATAGTTAATCGGATTGTTAGAGTATTTAATAAAATGGGAGCTGCTTTTGCTTTATTCGATGAAGCAGTGGAAGTCCCTCAATTAAGAGCTAACAATTGGAATAAAATCCTAATATTAAATGATGCTGAAGTGTGTTTAACTAAATTCAAAGATACACCTATGTTGTGTTTATGGGTCTAGTTAAAACGGCCAATATCACAGAATCAAGATTAAAGAAACAAAAAATCCTGTAACAAACTGCTATCTTCTTTGATATCATTGCATAAAGAAAGTTACTTTTACTCGTAAATTCTATACTCGGAAGGTCGTTTCACGGTAAGCATCCGATAAAGTACACATTGCAGATTCAATATAAAAAAACTCTTCCTATCAACTTTGCTTTCGTTTATAGGAAGAGCTCTCTATTTTATTGGTTCAAACTAAACTTCAATTGGATTTTTATAGGATTTCTTCAACTTCCAGACATCTGGCGGCAAGTCGCAAACATTCTTACTAGAGCCTTTTTCTAAATAGTGTGGCAGTTGAACTATAACATCTTCAACCATTCCCTTGGATTGATTTCTTAAGCCTTGCATGTGGCAAATAATGAACAGATAATCGCTGTGTTCTCTGTGGCTTCATGATGTCCACAAAGCAGGAAGTTCTTTCTCGATAGCGTCAAAGGGCAGATCGCATTTTCAATGGTGTTATCCAAAAGTTTTGATAACACCATTGAGCGGGTTAATCGTTGCATATCACTTATGCGGTACAATTCGTTATTCTTTGGAAGCCATGCCAAGACAAATCGGGCTGTAATTTATTATTCACTGGCATGTTCATGCCGCCAAAGAGGGACAAATTTCTTTGAGTATATCTCTGATAGAATGAACTGTTCGGCAACATTACCACCTACTGCCTCTGTTGAAGCATATTGGGAACTTTTGCCTGACAAATGGCATAAATCATAATTATACTTTTCAGCAGGATTTCTCTTGTTTGGCCAAATTGTATTTGATAACATTATCGTTATCAAGTGCTTTGGCGTTTCTTAATAGGGCTATTTAACATTATTTTGCGCCATCGCAGAGACGCTTACAAAGACAGGGAACGGGGTATGGGAAATGAACCGGAAAAAACGGGAAGTACATCCGGATGGGAATACACAGGATGGAACACACACGACAGAGGAAAAAGGTATTATGCAGAGTGGAGAGCGAGCTGCCTTTAGTCCCCATTTCCCTATGTCTCTTTATGGGACAGACTGCAAGTCTTTGGTGTGGGAATAGGAACGGGCGTAATCCATTGGGATGGCATGTTTTGCTAAAAGGACGGCCGCCTGATGTTTATTTCGATCCGGTGTCCTATGCGTCGTAGGTCGCTTCGCCTGCTAAGTCCCGGAGGTTTCCCCAACCCGGACGGCAATACCGGAGCGTTTTTTCAGGTGAAAAATTACCGCAGGGAATTTTTTGCCTGAAAACAGGAGGCTTGAACGTGGATGGTATCGTCCGCCGGAGTTATCTTTATAAAGGGACTTGACAAGGGAAGCGGGGTTTATGATGGTATTTCATGAAGGAATATGGAATAAGGTATATTACCCTATTGAATAACAGCATGAGCAATTGCTTTTTAATTACTTTTGCAAAGGGATGCTTCATAAAAGCAGTTTTGTTCACTTTTGAATAGCTGTTCATTTTAAATGAACAAGACTAAATAATGAACACCTAAATTCGCTATACAGGAATTTAATGTTTAAATATTACTGTATTTCCGCAAAATATCGGGTTTAATTCCCGAAATACGGATTTTAGTTTTTTATATCTCCAAATGGATTGGACTGTAAGATGAACAAATGCGCCAAAAAAGTGTAAAAATAATCAGATATTGATTACCTCTGCACCATTTTCACGGGGTCACAATACAGGTTTATCTCATACTTGTCGTAGTGTTCCAGACATTTGACTTTCATATCCGGTAATTTTAAGTTGTTTGTAACAACTCTTCGTATATTCCGAAACCGAGGCATCCGGCTACGGTAAAATCCTCCCTGCCTTTGCCTGTCAGTGACTTCAAATCGTCCAGGCTGTCACAATAGAAGAATATCTCGTCGTCTTTTTCCGTATTGGAGTCCATTGCCAAAGCAATCCTTGCCTCTTCCGTTTCCAGCGTGTCACGCCACCGGATGACGCAATCCGCATAATGAGGCTCTCGCCCTTGTCCGCTGTGGAATTTCAGATAGCGGCCATCTATTTCCTGCCTGACTTCATCGGGCCTTTTCCAAGAACTGTCGTCCACGATTTCAAAGCCCGTCCCTTCAACCGGCAGACAGGTGCCATTGTCATAGACCGTCATGGTGCGTTTGCCCATGAATCTTTCACGTGACTTCGCCCAATCCGGCAAATCCCGACGTCCAACGTTCCAAATCCCGCGACTGTCTTCCGGGATGGCATTGTATTCGCTCAATGTTATCTTTCTCATATCCATTTGATTCAGATGTTACAAAACTTGACCGTGTAGGTCTTGCAGGGCTTCCCGAAAGCGGGATGACGGTCGAACTCCTTGTATGATTCCCAATCCACGCTCATCGTATACCCGTTCGGGAAGTTTTCGGCGATGAAACGTGTTATCATCTCCTTGTCCTTATTGCTCAGGAACAGTTCTTCCCCGATACCATATTCCAATGAAAAAATCGCCCATTCGGGAATATTGTCCCAGATGAACGTTTCCTTTTTATTGTCATCCATAATCCTATATTTGCCCATGTAACGCTATAAGTTTACTGATAATGACTTCAAGTTCCGTCTCCCATTTCCCGTCACCGTTTCCGAAAGAGGGATAGGTCAATTGGTGCCAGCTGTGGTAATCGAACAGTTTCATCCTAAGCGGATAGTAGTCGAGAAGTTTTTTACCTTCTCGAAAAATGCGGAGATGGTTAATCCCCACGCTCATAGCATTCAGATCGTATCTGATAATAATCTCAAGGAATTTTTCCATCGGAGTGAAGTTGCTTCTGCCCATACCATTCATTTTTTTAGTTAAACGTCCACCGGCTCGTGAGCCGATATTTTATTTCCTGCCTGCCACACCGTCCCGTGCCGGATTGTGCAAGGCTTTCCGGAAAAATACCGCAAGCGGAGCGCGGAAGATTTTTGCGGAAACCAGCAAGGGGCCCGGCCTTGCCCAATCCTGTGGGCAAGGGACTATCTTTGCAGGCTGGAATAAAAAAGCGGACTATTCATTTACCTTTTCCTCCTCTTGTGGAACCAGGTGCTTGAGATCCGGGTCGTTGGCTATGCGCTCCATTTCATCTTCTATTATCCGCACCACGTCAGCCTTGATTTTTGAATAATTCCTGTCAATCTGTTGTTGCATGATGTCATTGCCGTCCTCGTCCCTGAACTCGTTGATGACCGGGATTTTCTTATAGGCTTTCGTTTCCGCCGCCACTTTCTCGCTGTCAACAATGATCCATGAATGGAAAATCTTCTGCTCTATCTCCTCCCCGAAATTGTCCGCCACGCTGCCCACGAATGTTCCCTGCGAGAGGTTGGCAATCTTGGATGCCGGTATCAGCGAATCCAGTTGCGTGTTGATGGAAGTTGATGTGTCCTGACGGTTGATGGAGATGGACTGCCGCTGTTGGAG
>CAKUYM010000228.1 GCA_934716785.1 uncultured Bacteroides sp.
CTTCAGAGCAGTGACAAACTGATGCAGTTGTTGCTGGAAATTAAGAAGTTTAGCGATGAGAACCAGCATAATATGGGAAAGGTCGACTTATTCTCGCAGGCTTCTCGCGAGGATGTCAACGCGACGGCTGTGCGGTATTTGCTGTCGTTTATGAAATTTCTGCTTGATGAGCCGGGGCGCAGGCGGCTGGTGCTTGCCGATACCTTTAAGCTGGAGTTTCGTGTGAAAGAGAATGACAATGATACGGGATGGGTGGAGAAGATTGCCAATGTGGGTTCTGACGGTACGGACATTCTGGTGAAGGCGATGGTCAATATCATGCTGATTAATGTGTTTAAGGAAAAGGCGTCGCGTAAGTTCGGTGACTTTAAAATCCATTGTATGATGGATGAGATTGGTAAGTTGCATCCCAACAATGTGAAAGGTATTTTGGACTTTGCCAATTGCCGGAATATTCTGCTGGTGAACAGTTCGCCCACTACCTACAATGTGGAGGACTACCGGTACACCTATCTGTTGAGCAAGGACGGGCGGTCGAATACGCAGGTCGTCCCATTGTTAACCTATAACAGGATGGAGAAATGAGCGGAGATTTGTTCTCTTTGGCAATGGCAAAGCGAGTGCTGAAACTGTTAGGCGGTGACACAGTATCGTATACTCAATTTGAAGGGGCAATAGCAGACAGGCTGGCGGATGAGGGAATCATAGCAATAGTCTCGCGGGGAAGCAAGCGGAGTTTCCGTATGATTGACCCGGAAGGTTGCCGTATTTATCTTGCACAGAATTATACTTCCGGCATGGAGTTGGAAGACTGGATTGAGATGAAAAGTCGCGGGGAAGAGGTGTCGCGTGCGGAACAAGTGGCGAAAGGAGGGAACTCCAAACTGCGACATACCCGCACATTCAAAGGTTTTCTTCTCAATTGCTATGAGCCTATAAAAGCAGCTCTCCATGATGAACCGTGTGTACTTTCTCCCTTGCAGGGCACTTCCATCTTCATGCAGGATTACGAAGATTTCCGTATTCCGGAAGATGTTGTAGTAGTGGGTATAGAGAATGGAGAGAATTTCCAGCATATCCGTGCCCAAAAGTATTTGTTCGAAGGGATGAAAGTCCTTTTCGTGTCCCGCTATCCGCAATCGAATGATTTGTGTAATTGGCTGAAGATGATTCCCAATCGCTATATTCATTTCGGAGATATCGACTTGGCAGGAATCTCCATCTTCCTGAATGAATTCTACGCTAAGTTGGGCGACCGTGCGGAGTTCTTCATCCCTGCGGATGTGGAAGAGCGGCTTAAAAATGGCAACCACCGGCTTTATGATAATCAGTATCAGCGGTATAGGGGCCTGTTCGTTTTGGACGAACGGGTGAGGCCGTTGGTGGCAATGATTCATAAATATAGGAAAGGGTATGAGCAGGAAGGGTATATAAAGGAATAAATTAAAGGATATATAAAGAGATAATTTTAAAGGATATATAAAGGAGTAGATGAATTTTATATGATTACACTGGATAATTTTGAGGACTTTGTCCCCTATAAAATATTGACGCGCGGGGAAGAATATTATGATAACGGTGCCGTTTCCGAACTGGAAGAAACATCTCCCGGCGAATGGACTGCGACTGTGGAGGGCACGGACGAATACAATGTGGAAATATCTATGAACGGCAAGAATGTTGAATCCTGGTATTGTGATTGTCCGTATGACGGAGAAATCTGCAAGCATGTCGTAGCGGTACTTTTGGCAATCCGTGACAAGAAACGGAAAAGTCGTAGCAGCGCATCTTCAAAAAAGACAATAGTCATAAAGGAAGAGAAGCCTGTGCAGCCGGATGCGGACATACAGCGATTGCTGTCATTCGTCAAACCGCAGGAGCTTTCCCGATACATCAGTGAGTATGCCTCGACGAATCCGGAATTTAAGGCGGGGCTTTTGAATTATTTTATAGCCAAGGAATCCTCTTCAACATCAAAAGGGAAAGATTATGGAACCGAGATTCTAAAAGCTTTTAATGGTTCAGGTAGCAGTAAAAGGTCCCGTTATTATAATCGTTATAATGATTATGATTACATTCGTGATTGGGAAACAATTTTCAATCAGATGGATATTTTCCTGAAAAAGGCAGACTTTCTTCTGACGTTGGGAGATATAGATAATGTTACTGCCATCGCTCTTCAGATACTTCGTTCTCTCGGTGAGAATTATGATGATGAATTATTGTATGACGAAGACCTTGACGTTTCCGGTTATTGCGAGCGCGCGGGAGATTTGCTCGTGAAAGTAGTTGGGCATTCTAAAACCACTCAGAAGCAAAAGGAGGATATTGTTCAGGAATTACGCAAAATTGCCGAAATATCTGTTTATCGTGATTACGATCTTTATGATGTAGACGAACTTATGATGCAAATCAATCTTTCGATCCAGCCGACGGAGAAAGGTCTGGAATTGATTGACGGACTTCTTAAAACAAGGAAGGACGCTTATGATTTATATCAGTTGGTTCTTCGCAAGGTCAATTTGTTATTGGAGTTGCATGAAGAGCAAAAAGCGAATGATACGATTCGCCAATATCTTTATCTGCCTGAAATACGAAATATGGAGGTTAAGAAACTGATTGCCGATAGCCGATACGATGAAGCCATCCGTTTGCTGGATGAAGGAATAGAGATTGCGGAAAAAGAGATGCATCCCGGCATCGTTTATGAATGGTTGGAAATGAAATTGGAGGTTTACGAGAGAGCCCATCGCACTTCTGAGGCAATTGATATGTGTCGCCGGTTGTTTGTGACAGGGAGTGACAAACTGGTATATTACAATAAACTTAAGGCTCTGATTCCGAAAAAACAATGGAAGGACTTTTTGTATACGATGATGAAAGAAACAAATTTCAGCAACAACTTTTTTTTTAATGAAAGTGTCGAGGCTGATATCTATGTGAAAGAAAAGGATTATGAGCGTTTGTTCACCTTGCTGTCATCTGTTAGATGTAATCAATTGGATGCATTGATGAGCTATGCTCATTTTTTGAAGGACACTCATTCGGAGCAGTTGATTGCTATATATACTTCTTTATTAGATGATTATGCCGAGCGTAATATGGGACGAGAGCATTATGAATTTGTCGCACGAGCGTTATCATGCGTAGGTAAGCTCAATGGAGGACCGGCTGCGGTGAAGAACATCGTTGCGGAATTTCGGGTGAAATATAAACGCCGTCCCGCAATGATGGAGGTATTGGAGAAATTCTGAAAAGGCTGTAGCAATATTGATTGCATCTTCCGTCACGGTTAATATTGCTACATTAATATAGTTACATAGGTTAATATTGCTACATAGTAATAAAAAACAAAATATATCTGTCATCTGTCACCGATTGCAATCTAACTTGCAGAGTATTAATGTATAACGAAGTGACAGCACAGGGTGACAGCAGTGTGATAGCAAAAATGCCGTCACCTGAAAATAACTTTCTTATGTTCATTGTACATGTTTGAACTTTTGTGTCTTTTTGTGTACATCAGTTTCGAGGCTTGGAACTATGGTTTCAGCGGTTTGAAACTTTAGTTTCAGACGCTTGATACTGTGGTTCCATACGTTCGAAACCTTAGTTCCAACGGCTCTGGAACTAAGGTTCCCATTAGCTGAAACTACAGTTTCACGCAGTAGGAACTAACTGGAACTGTAGTATATCGGGTTGACTGTGATAGTGGATAACGTTTGGTGTTGACAGTCTTTTCATTTTATTTGTAAATCCCGTTGACAGGATTGATACGTAGTCATGAAATCCGTTGACTGCATTAAAGTTTGTTTCCCTTGTCTGTCTCGGATATTATGATTAAATTAGCCCCCGCAACGATCACGAAGACGCTGACAAAACGAATAATAATCAATTAATTAATGAAAATCACCCAATTCCGTAAAAATGAAGATACAACGGCGCTTAGCGTAATGGATCTTGATAAATTAGTAAGTAAGATAAAGACAGAAATAAAATCCCGTCCTGTTTCTACCTTCCGAGAGCAGTTGCGATATATCCTTTCCGATGAACGGTGTATATTTGTGAACAAACTCCCTATGATAATCCCTGCCGCCGAGTTTCGTAAAGTGAACGGCCGGAAACAGATGAAAACTTACAACGGCCTTGTAGAACTGACCGTGGGCCCCTTGTCCAATAAGTCGGAGATAGCTTTAGTGAAACAAAAAGCCTGCGAGCAGCCACAAACCCGCTGTACTTTCACGGGTTCAAGTGGAAAAACGGTGAAAATATGGACTACCTTCACCCGACCGGACAACTCACTACCCCAAACGCGTGAAGAGGCAGAACTTTTTCATGCCCATGCCTATCGGCTGGCTGTGAAATGTTATCAGCCTCAGCTCCCCTTCGACATACTTCCCAAAGAACCGACCTTGGAACAATATTCGCGGTTATCCTACGATCCGGACATTATCTATCGTCCGGATTCAGTTCAATTTTATCTCTCTCAGCCCTCATCAATGCCCGAAGAAACGACTTTTCGGGAAGCTGTTCAGGCGGAGAAATCTCCATTGACCCGTGCCGTGCCGGGATACGATGCCGAAAATGCCGTTCTGATGCTTTTTGAGGCTGCTTTTCGGAAAGCGTATACCGACCTTAGGGAAGCAGGACTCGAAATGTGCGAAGACACATGGCATCCTTTAGTCGTCCAATTGGCTAAAAACTGTTTCGCTTCGGGACTTCCGCAAGAAGAAGTCGTGAAGCGTACCGTTTTCCGTTTTTATATGCATAAGCAGGAAGAGCTTATCCGCCAGATAGTTGGCAATATATACATCGAGTGCAAGGGGTTCGGCAAGAGTATCAGCCTGAGTAAAGAGCAGCAACTCGCCTTCCAGACCGAGGAATTCATGAAACGCCGCTACGAATTTCGCCATAACACCCAGATAGGTGAGGTGGAATATCGTGAAAGGCTTTCTTTCCGTTTCCGCTTCAATCCTCTCGACAAACGTGCGCTGAACAGCATTGCCCTAGATGCGCAGATGGAAGGTATCCCGTTGTGGGACAGGGATATCAGCCGTTATATCTATTCCAACCGCGTATCGGTGTTTAATCCGTTGGAAGATTTTCTCTACCGGCTTCCGGGGTGGGACGGCAAAGATCGCATCCGTGCATTGGCGGCCACCGTCCCCTGCAATAATCCGTATTGGCTGGATCTGTTCCACCGCTGGTTTCTCAATATGGTTTCTCATTGGAGGGGAAGTGATAAACAGTATGCAAACAGTGTTTCGCCTTTGCTTGTCGGACCGCAGGGAACGCGCAAATCCACCTTTTGCCGGAGTATAATGCCCCCTTCCGAACGGTCTTACTATACCGACAGCATAGATTTCTCCCGAAAGAAGGATGCCGAACTTTACCTCAACCGGTTTGCGCTTATCAACATTGATGAATTCGATCAGGTGAGTTCGACACAACAGGGCTTCTTGAAACATATTCTGCAAAAGCCGGTGCTGAATGTGAAGAAACCTTATGGCAGCGCCATGCTCGAAATGCGTCGCTATGCCTCGTTCATAGCCACGAGCAACCAGAAAGACCTGCTGACCGACCCTTCCGGCAGCCGCCGTTTTATCTGTATCGAAGTGACCGGGGTAATCGACACCAATCGTCCGATAGACTATGAGCAGCTTTATGCACAAGCCATGTACGAACTGGAGCATGGCGAACGCTACTGGTTCAACCAGGAGGAAGAAAGGATTATGGTGGAAAACAACCGTGAGTTTGAGCAGGTTCCGCCGGAGGAGCAACTTTTCTTCCGCTATTTCCGTGCCGCGCAGCCTGAAGAGGGGGAGTGGCTGTCTCCTGCTGAGATTATGGAAGAAATTCAGAAAAACAGCTCAATCCCGATGTCTGTCAAAAGGGTCAATTCTTTCGGAAGAATACTGAAAAAGCAGGAAATACCGTCCAAACATGTGCGTAGCGGTACTCTTTATCATGTCGTGAAACTGGATGAATGATAGGTGACGGCATTTTGCCGTCACGCTGCTGTCACCGCTTGCTGTCACCGTCTTACCGGTTCATTAGTAGTGTGCTAACCCCTGTTCGGTGACAGATGACAGCATTTCACCAAATATATTCTTTTGTGTAGTGTTGGTAAGTCGGTTCTTCTTTTATCCCTTTGTTGTGGAATACTTGTTTGATGTAGGCTTGGTCTTTGGGCATAAGTCCCCGCTCTCCGCGATAGAGCCGATAATACCCGCTCTTCCCGTAGTGCCTGATCAACTGCGTTCTGACACTGACTGCATCTTCATAAGGAATTTTGTCAAGCAACCGCTTGAGTCCCCACGCCACATGAACTTTGACGGCTGCCTTGAAACATTCGCATTGGTTGCCGTCGGCAGGATAGCGTGCCGGATTAATGATGGAGATATAAAGGTAATCGGCTGCTTTATTTTGTGCAGCTACGTAGCGTAAGCATTTCGAGGCTTGTGGACATTGCTCGTTGAAACAACGGGCGAAACCGTGGGGAACAGACTGGTTGTCGGATTCTTCTTTCATATTGTAGGCTTTATTTGTGAGATACTTTGTTAATACATTAATATACGGGAAAATATTCTTCACAAAAGTAGGGCTTTATTTTGGGAATGGGAAGCGTTGGGATTGTTTTATTTGTATGTAATGGGGATTTCTTATCAACATTTGACAATTAGGGATACTCAATACGTACTCCTAATTATTTGCAGCAAGGTTTCTCTTTCTTGCTTAAGGCTCTTTATCTCTATTTTTAGCCAATTAATTTCTTTGTTTTTTGAACAATCAATAGTTCGTTAAACATTTCCTTAACACTTATGCAGCAATTGCCGCAAATTTAATAGTCTCTTCCCATAGCTTTCGATTTATTTCCGGATTCGGTTCAATGCCTAATACTGAAATAAATCGTAGCATGAG
>CAKUYM010000229.1 GCA_934716785.1 uncultured Bacteroides sp.
GCTTCTGTCGAAAACCCGGCTGAATTGTTCGGCAGCAAAGAATCGTCGCAGGCAATGAATGCCTTAGCCAAAGCCGACATGACGGGACTCACCGACAAAGACAACTTTATCGACCCGAAGAAGCTCGTTGAGCTCGTGGGTAAGCGCCAGACGGGTGTGATTTCTGAAGAAAAGAACTTTGAATTAGAGGTACGCGACAATGTTCAAACTCCGTAACGTCAAATTGGTGGCGGCGCTGACGGCTGCCGTGATAGGGCTTTCCTTGTCAGGGGGAGCGAATGCGGGTGTGCAGGAAAAGATGAATAAGATTTTTGGTGACATGAGTAATACCACGTCGCCAGGACAGTTCAACACACAGCGTCGAGGGGTTTTGAGCGGTGGTTCCATGATTGTCAGAAGTCCCGTGGTCGATACGACATTGATCAACGTCGAACTCCCTCACGCTACGGGCGGCTGCGGTGGTATGGATATGTTCGCTGGCTCTATCTCCTTCATCAACGCTGACCAGTTTATTGCTCTTTTACGTGCTATTGCGGCTAATGCCAAAGGGTATGCGTTCCAGATTGCAATGAACGCGGCTTCGTCTCTGATTTCTTCGAAGTTAGGTGAATTCCAGAAGGCTATTCAAGCATTGAACAGCATGAACTTGAATTCATGCGAATTGGCAAAGGGTATCGTCAATTTTGGTTTCGATGCCATGGGTAAATCCAGTGTTATTAAAGATTATGGTGTAGAGGCGAACTTGTCAGGGTTTGGTGATATAACTGATATTTTCCAACACGCATCTAATTCGAAAAATCACGCACAGGAAGTTAAGGATAAAGCGAAATCAGATCCTAATCTTGCCAATAAAATTAATCTATTATCAGGGAATATGATGTGGAAAGCCTTGAAAAACGGAAACTTTAAAGAAGGCTTAGGGTCTGAGTCCGAAGGTAATGAATTTGGAGCTTTAATGGCTATTACAGGCACCATTGTACTTAGTGATCCGAAAACAGATCAATCGAGTGCTCAAGAAAGCGATGTCGATTTTGCTGAATATCCTCCGATTTTAAAGCCTGAAGATTTTATAAATGGCGGAACTGTGCCAATTTATGAATGTAATGATACTGATTGTTCGAAACCGACGAAAACCAAGAAAAAGATTAAAGGCTTAAAGGAAATTATTTTGAATGCGATTAAAGGTAACGGTTCAACTACAGGTTTGATTGCAAAATATCGAATGGAAAGCACCGCATTTTCTGATGATGAAGCAAAAGTTGCTAAGAGTCTCCCCTCTGATGCGGGTTTTGTTCTTCGAATGTATGCCACACGAGCGCCGTATACGGCATACCAAAGAGCTGATGAGTTGGCTGGCGCCATTGCAATGGAATTTGCTTTTGATATGGCAAAAGATTATCTCCAACTTGCTATGTATGCTTTGTCCACAAGTAAGATGGCTAAGAAAGATTATCTTATGTCTCGATTTGCAGAGCAGTACAATGCTTTAAGCAATGATCTTACATCTTATTCACAGAATCATAAGACGATTACACAGATTATCCATGAATATAACGAAACAATTAAAAATACTGAATCAATAAAAATGATAGCAGAACAATATACACCTAAAGATACAGGTGTTACCCAATCTGATAATTAATAATGGAGCAAGTATGACAACATTTAATATTATCTCGATTGGGGATGTCGAATTTTTAGGGAGGGTTCTCAATTCTGTAGCAATGGTTTGCGGCACAGGGGACTTTAAACAACTCTGTATTTGCGGATTTATTATTGGTCTTCTGTTTATCGGGTTTCAGTGTATTTTTCAAGGGGCTCAAAGAATCAATTTGCAGCATACCTTTACATGCTTCATATGTTATATGCTGTTTTTTGGTCCGTCATGTACCGTGGTTATTGAAGATGCGGGCAGCTCTTCATACGTGAGAACGGTTGATAACGTTCCTATCGGAGTAGGGGTTGCCGGGACTGCTATTTCAGGTATTGGTTATGGATTAACCAAAATGATGGAGCAAGCCTACGGAACTTTGGATGGCGGTCGAAACGGTGGCTATATTGAGCCTTTGAAAATCATTGCTGGTCTTCGATACGCAGGAAGTACCGATGCGATTTGGGCATCTTTGGATGCTCAGTGTGGAGCAGGCTGTAAGACAAAAGAATCCGTTATCAATTACATAAGCGAATGTACGGCTGAAGCCATACAGCTGGGCACGAAAACACCAAATGAAATTTATAGTCAAGACTTAAAAAATGACGGTATTGCGATTTTGAAGTCAAATAGTGAAACGTTGATGACAAAACTGACTTTATTTGAAGGAGGTGCGATTGTTGGTGAAAACGGCGCAATGACTTGTAAGGACGGGTGGCCCAAGTTAAAGACACTCGTTTTGGATAAGTTAAAAACAGAACAGACAGCCCTTGTTTTTAATCAATTATTAGGAATCAAAGAATTAAGCAATACAGGAAAGAAAGTAGTCAAGGATTGGAGCGCGATTAGCAATGCTGTTTCTGCTCTAGGTTTTACTGCTGATGATGCACAGGCTTGGATTTTGGCGTCAGTCGTTCAGCCTGTTTATGAGCAGGGTATTATTAAACATTACCAATCTTATCAAGATTATTCAATGGCGAATGAAGTTAATTCCGCTATTCGCCAACGAAATATTCAGTGGGCATCAGAACAAACGATGTTTGTCTCAGTTTGTCGAGCAATGATGTCGTTTTTTGAGGGGTTTGTTTATGCGATTACTCCGATTATTGGTTTTATGCTGATGATCGGTGCATTTGGTCTTGGTTTGATTGGCAAGTATTTCATGGTATTGGCATGGATCCAGTTATGGATACCTTGCATGTCTATTTGCAATCTTTATACCATAACAGGTCTTCGTAGCGAATTAACCACAGCACCGATTGCAGGAGCTTCATCTTTTTACGCAATGTCGGATACGTACACCCGTGTATCGAGTTGGGTCGCTACCGGCGGTATGTTGTTCGCTGCGACACCTATGTTGGCGCTCTTCGTGATTTCGGGCTCGATGTACGCTTTCACGACTTTGGCAAGTCGATTGCAGGGGCAGGATCATTTCAATGAAAAGAACATCGCGCCGGATGTACAGCAGGTTGGGGCAATAAGTAGTACTGCGCCTATGAATATGAATGATCCAACCAGTGGATCTCGTCGAACAGGGTGGGATGCCGTACAGCCAACCTTTAGTGTCCAGTCATTAGGCTCAATGGTTGCTGCGCATCAGCATGATCTGGCGAACGCCGCTGTAGATAATATGAATAAGCAATTTGTTACAGCGTCAAATGATAGTCGCAATTTTGCGGCATTGAAATCTCATTCCGAGGATCAGGCAAGATCAGCTTTGGCTTCTAGGGTTAACGGGACTGAAACCTTAGATAGTGTATTGTCAAATAGTGGGGTTTTTGGAAACTTGGATGCATCGGAAAAGGCGGAAACATTTGGCGGAGTAAATATGACTGCTGACGCCGGTCTTGCCGCTGGAGGTCATTACTCGACTGATCTCTTCCGTCATGGACCTAACAAAGGGTCGTTAGAAGGTGCTCAAGAACAACTTCAGGCAGCTAATGATTTGATCAAGGCACAAGGTCTTGAAGGGAAAGTTAAGTCAAGTATTGTTCGAGGAAACGACGGAAAATATGGTGTTCGCTTAGAAGGTGTTGCCAAAGAAGATTCAGCAAAGGCAAAAGAAATCTTTGATAAAACATATCAAGGAACCGCGCCAAAAACCGGATTTAATAGAGGAATTGAGGCAGGTGCGAAGGCTGGAGTTTCTGTTGGTTCTAAGGATTCCCAAAGTTCTAGCGGAACACATTCGACAAAATTTAGTTCTGCAGAAGATGTCTCTAAGGGTGAATCTTTGAAAGCGATGATCAATAAGGCTAAACAAACAGCTTCACGAAATATTGATCAAGATAGCTTTTCAAAAACTCTGTCTCTTTCTAAATCTACAGCCTTGTCAGATTCTATCCAAAAGGCGGCTACTGAAACTTATAGGGCGAATCAAACGAGCCAAGTGGTCAGTTCTGTTGGTTCTGAACAAAGAATTGGGGCGCTGCAGTTAAGTAAAAGTTTATTAAATGCAGGAGGCTTGAATTTTGCACGTGATTTTAAACATAATTTAATGTACTCTGATAAAGATGGTTATAAAAAAATTTCAGAATGGGAGGACTATAACAATCGAGTAGGGGGGATGGGTAATGATCAAGCTCTTGTAGCGGCTGTTGCAACATATATGGAAAAAGGATTGGGTAATAGAGCGCAAGCAAGTGAATTTGGTCATTTATTGGAACATGCAGAATTGCCGTTAATGTTCTCAGTTCCGAAGGAAGTCGAAGAAAAGGAACTTTGGAAGCCGAGACAGTTTGATGAAGAAAAAGACAAGGCTGAAAAAGTCTTAACGCAAACGGCGAGAGATATTGATCAAAAAGAAGGCACCATTGAAATGCTGCATCTGACGGGCGGTTACAAGTCTGATGGACTTTATGAACGTAGTTTGCCTGATGTTGATAAAAAATATGAAGCAGATGCCAATGATGTACGGGTCAAATTTGGCGGAGATCAGTATGCTGCTTTCCATGATACTCGCGAGGAGGCCATTAAAGGAGTATTGAACCCGCCTCCTGGAGGAACTTTGGTGCATGGTGCTTCGCAATTTGATAACTTACTGAATAACTTTGGGAAAAATCTGAAGAATTGGTTTTTTGGTGATAAGTATCATTCGCCGACGCAAAATGGCTCGCCTCAGTTGACGCCGGAAAATTACTATAAATTTAAATCTGATCTTGACGAGCGAGCAACATTAGTCGGTCTGACACCTAACGAAACAAAGTTAATTGATAGCGCTTTTAAATATCAACTTGCCAAGGAAGACATGTCTAATGGGGTATTGGGAAGGAAAGAAACGCTTGCTCAATACGAGAAAGAGTTTCATGCTTCTGCAGAGCAATTGAAATTAAATGTGGCTGAAGATATTTATAAACATCGAGGATTTAAATGGGACGGATCAATGAAAATTGACCAGGCTCATGAGAAAGTGAACGATGAAGTATACAACGTTACAGGGCATATGATTGATCACCTTAAGCAGGCTATGAAGGATTCAACTTCTGCATCTGCCAATACGGTTAAATTGTACAACCTGGCGATGAATAGGACTGGGGCACTTAAAACTAAATATACCGAAAACCCCGAACCGAAGATTAAGGAGCCGCAGCCGAAATCTGTGGATATGAGAAATAACGCTAGCGGAGTTGAAGTTGCGTCGATTCCTACAGTTGACATGAGACCAGGTTCTTCAGGAACATCAACGGTGAAGCCTATTAAGGTTGCTGCAAATAAATAACAGTAAAAGGCCGTGATTAGCTAAGGAAAGTTATCACGGCCTTTTTCTTACTATCGGAATGCTCCAATAATTAAGAAGAACAAAATAATGAAAAAAGGAGCAATGAATTTTAATTTCATCAGAGCTTCTTGTTTTGCCAATGATTTTTTATAGGCATCATTGGAATAGTAAATGTTAAAGCAGAAGGGGCAATAACTCTCTATCGGGATTGAGTTAGCAAATTCCACCCTCGGCACCATCAACTTCCCACAATGAGGGCACCGCACCCGCGATTCATCTCCATCCGCCGTCGGATCTTCCGTTTCCCCCGTCTTCGTCTCATCAAACCGCATGGCCGCAATCTTCGGAGCCTTCCCCATCTGGCGTGCCTTGTTTGAAACCGTGAACACCACATACCGCCCCGGTGCCGGGAGATCGCCCTTGCCGTCAAAGTTTTCAATCCGGAAGAAGTAATCCACGCCGTCTTCTCCCTTAACAAAACCATAGCCGTCCTTGGCGTTGAACTTCATGACATAACCGCGCAGTTCTCCAGCAGGTGCTGCAACAAAGGATTCCGGAGCCTTGGTGTTGGCGTTAATGTCCTTGACAGAGGAGGTTGAAGAGTTTGCCTTGTTGGCAGAGAGGGATTCGACCTGAGAGGCGAAATCGGTTGATTTTTTATTCTTAAACATGATCTTTATTCCCAATAATTAGCTATTTAAACCCGTAAAAAACCGTTGGTATCTTGGTGATTTTGTATTGCATTATATCACAGTTATAATATTAATATTGCGAAGTGACGCTGATTGGATAATTCCGGAAAGGCAAATTCCGGAAGGTCAACGGACACAATTATGCTGCGGGAGAGAGGAAAACGGGGAAAAGGAGGAGGGGCGTTCCCTTGTGGAGGGCAAAAAAATCGCGCGTTCGGGGCCCCTATCCAAGCAGGCCCCTGCCGATTTACCGGCGGAACGCGCGAACAGTGACTACGACTGCGGCAATGGCAAGTGCCACCAATGCCGCCACCAAAACAAGCAACGCTACCGTTGAACCGCCGACGTTAATGTAGACGTTTTCCGCGTAGAAGCTCTGATGTATAATCACTGAGCACGAGGTGATAAATGCTGCTAACATTTTCCTGATCCTCGTAAGTGGTACAAGGCCCGGTGTTCGTAGCATCGGGCTTTGCTTTATCCGCAACCTTTGCAGGCGCGGGGCCGTTCAATCACCGAATTTCTTCGGCGAAGGAATTCTTTTCAATCGGCGGATTATCGGCCAGCAAAGCCCTTCTTTCCTGTGCTGAGGCAGATTCTACCGACAATCCGCCAAAGCGGGCGTTTTCCCAATTGAATTTCTGCGAAAAACATCCGCCAAACTATCATTAGATTTCGCAAAAACGTCTGTGGCAAAGGCATTTTTGGGAAAAGTGTCCCTTTCTTCGTTGAGGGAAAATTTGACGGCAGTGTGAGACAATGCGGAAAAGAGGACTGAAAAAATGACAGACGCTACCTTTATGCCGCTTCCGCTTGGAACTTCTGAGTTTGAAACACTGCGCAAA
>CAKUYM010000230.1 GCA_934716785.1 uncultured Bacteroides sp.
TTCAATTACTACGTTTGCCGGTTATGGTGGTTCCGTAGCGCCGGCCGATAAGGAAATTGCTGCCGGAGGAGAAACTGTGACCGTCACGGCTACTCCGGCGGAGGGCTTTCTATTTAAAGAATGGAAAGTGAGAGTCGGTAATACTGTAATTGAGAATGTGGAGGCAAATCCTGCTACATTTACCATGCCTGGGGAGGATGTAATAATCGTAGCTACATTTATGATAAGAAATGACGTACTTGAAAGGATTACTGACCCGGCGTTGAAAGCTTATTGTCAGTCCAGAATGGACACGGAGCAGAAAATAGATGGAGTCACTTATCCGAAGTGGGATACGAATGGCAACGGCGTACTTTCTCCTGATGAGGCCGCTGCTGTAAAGGTTATTGATATCACAGGTGGAGTGAATGGAACCAAAGTGAAAAGCGTGGATGAATTGGCTGAATTTACAGGATTGGAAGAGTTGAAAGTTAGTGGAAATGAGTTGGCTACATTAAATGTGGTATGGCCTGATTTGGCTAAACTTGATTGCAGTCATAATAAATTGACTAAGCTATCTGTGGGAGGAAGTAAAAAACTGAAAGAGTTGTATTGTAACAATAATCATTTGTCTTCGCTGAATTTGAAGAGTATGGTGTATGATAATGGTTATGTGCTTCGTTGCGGTAATCAAACGACAGAAGGAGGAGAAGCTCAAACTCTTGAAGCCGTGCTAACAGAGGAACAGATTGCTTTTTGGGAAAGCAACTTGAAAAATCTTAGCGAGAATGCAAATGTGGTAACTCAAACGAGACCAAGTGCCGATGTCTATCTGACAATGACTACAGTTTCAAAATCTCAATATAGTACTTTGAGGCTGATCTTTAAAGATGATAACGGCAGCAGGATACAGATCGTTCTATATGTATCGGAACTAAAACCGGGAGAATATACCAAGGACCAAATATATTATGCGTATGTGACAGTACCGAATGGTGGAAGTTACCGGAGCTTAGACTCTGAAGATCCCGGTTCACTTACGGTAAAATATGACGAAGGTACCGGAATATACACTATTGAAGGCACACTGATTTTGGAACCGGATTCATCATATCCTTCAGTGAATGTGGTGGGTTTTGAATATGTAGGAACTTTGTAATTCTTCAAGTTGGTGAATTTTTATCGGCTTTCTTGTCCCTTTTCAACGAGTCGATTGTATTATTAGTGTAGTTGTAATCATAAAAAGAAAGTATGGATAATAAAGATTTGGAAATGTCGCTCCGTAAAGCGGAAGCTTTGGGCGACGATATCAGAGAGATGGAGTCGATAGATGTGCAGGCGGCTTATCGACAGTCTCAAATGAAAATAAAACATCAGAAAAGACTGGGACTGTACAATCTGCTGATGCGGTGCGCTGCATTTCTGACCATACCTTTATTGCTGGCTTCACTGACTTTGGGATATCTATATTTCGCAGAGCCTGAAGAAGAAATAAAATACGCAGAAGTTACATCTACTATGGGAACAGTGGTGCGTTACGAACTTCCCGACCATTCCGTTGTATGGCTCAATTCGGGCAGTAAGTTGCGTTATCCTACTGTTTTCAAAAAAGACAATCGCAATGTAGAACTGACCGGTGAGGCTTATTTCCAGGTGGAAGCAGAACCGGAGCGTCCGTTTTATGTGAACACACCGAATGGGTTGAGCGTATATGTATATGGTACGCAATTCAACGTGACTGCTTATGAGGATGACAGTTACATAGAAACTGTATTGGAGAAAGGAAAAGTCAATGTAGTGACTCCTGGACGGGAGACGATAATATTGACTCCCGGCGAGCGGTTGCTTTATGACAAACAGACTTGCCAAGCGCAGAAGAGCCAAGTGGATGTTTATGGAAAGGTAGCTTGGAAGGATGGTAAGTTGATATTCAGGAATGCTTCGTTGGAAGAAATCATCAAGCGGCTTGAACGTCATTTCAATGTAGATATTGAGTTCAACAATCATTTGGGAAAGGAGTATAGCTACCGGGCTACTTTCAGAACTGAAACGCTGACGCAGATATTAGACTATTTGGCAAAGTCGGCAAACTTGAAATGGAAGATTCTGACTCCCGAACAGAGGGAAGACGATACGTTCACGAAAACGAAAATAATAGTAGATTTATATTAGTAATCATTTGAAAAATCAAATAGCCTATGATATAACACACACATTGATGATCAAAAAAAAGGAAGAAAGTCGCTACCAACGACTGTCTTCCTCAAATTTTCAAGATTCACGGTGCAGGGTCTCGCAAACGCTAACCGGAATCAAAACCTTAGTTCATTTAGTAATAAACTTTAGTCAGCTACAAATGTATGAAAAAAAATCATTCATTTATCGCATTATGTTCTAAATATGCTTTAAATCTAAAACTTCCTTTAGTTATGAGGGTCAGTTTAGCGCTGCTTTTTGTAGCAGTATTTCAACTTTCTGCCGCCACCGGTTATGCACAACGCATACGGGGTGTCATTTCAATGAGTAATGTATCTATTGAACAGGTACTGAACAGGATAGAGGAATCTTCAGATTACGTATTCCTTTATAATGATAAAGCGATTCAGAAGAACCGCATAGTGTCAGTGAATAATAAATCCGGTAAGATACAGGATATTTTGGATGAGATATTCCAAGGTACTTCCATTTCTTATACGGTAGTGGACAAACAGATCATTCTTTCTGCAAAACCTTTGGCACAGAAAACGGCGGAAGACGTGACTATTCCGGTGAAAGGTATAGTGAAAGATGCGAATGGTGAACCTCTTATCGGAGTAAACGTGAAAGTTAAAGGATCGAATATCGGTACGATTACGGATATTGACGGTAATTTCTCGATTAAGACGAAGAAAGGCGATGTTCTTGAGTTTTCCTATGTGGGGTACACAGTTCAAAATGTAACAATCACGGGGAATGATCCTTTGAATATTGTTCTTCAAGAAGATAATGCCGTGCTTGACGAGGTAGTTGTCACTGCATTGGGCATCAAACGTTCGGACAAGGCGTTGAGCTATAATGTACAGAAATTGGGCGATGCTCAGTTTATGTCTGTCAAAGAAGCCAGTGTGCCGAATGCATTGAACGGCAAGGTGGCAGGTGTCACGATCAGCCAAGGGGCTTCCGGTATCGGTGGCTCTACAAAGGTGGTGATGCGTGGTAGCAAATCTGTAAATGCGGAAGGAAATAATAATGCGCTGTATGTATTGGACGGTATACCGCTTCCCGACCTTTTCCCACGAAGAGGTGCTACCTCTAATGCACAGTATGGAGGAGTCGATGAAGGTGACGGTATCTCCAATATCAATATGGAGGATATTGCAGAAGTCACTGTACTGACAGGACCTTCGGCTGCTGCTCTTTATGGTGGCCAAGCTGCTAATGGAGTGATTATGCTCACTTCCAAACAAGGCGGATTGAAAGATGGAAAGCCGCGTATCTCATTCTCTCATTATTCCGATTTCTACCAACCGCTTCTCCTGCCGAAATTGCAAAATACGTATGGAAGCCGGACTGATGAGTTTTCCAGTTGGGGACCGAAGTTGGAGACTCCGGCAAATTATGATCCGGCAGATTTCTTTGACACGGGTACAAGTTTCTCCAACAGTCTCGGGGCACAGTTGGGCACGGAGAATCATAAATCTTATATTTCTCTTTCATCTTACAATGCCCGTGGAATCGTTCATAACAATAATCTCGACCGCTACAATGTTTCCTATAACGGCACATATGCCATTACTGACAAGCTTTCCTTGGGAACTACTTTTATGTATGTGAACAAGAAAGCGCAGAACATGCTTTCACAGGGTGATTATTACAACCCGATTGTACCGATTTATCTGTTTCCGCGCGGTGACAATATAGATAAGTATAAATCTTATGAACGCTATAGCGCAGATAGAGGATTCCCGGTTCAGTTCTGGCCTTATGGCGACCAAAAGAGAAGCATACAGAATCCGTATTGGATTACGCACCGTAATTTCAATATTAATCATAACGAGCGTTTCATTATCGGTGGAAGTTTGAAGTATACGTTCAATGACTGGTTCAATATCAGTGCCCGTTTCCGTACAGACCGCGACAACAAGAAGAACGAAATTAAAAATTATGCATCTACGCTGTTGTTGCTGGCTTCCAGTTCGGACAAAGGTTCGTACTTATTAGCAACGGAAAAGAATATTCAGGATTATGGAGATGTGATTGCCAACTTCCAGAAAACGGTATCCGACTGGGGATTTGTAGTCAACGCGGGTGCCAGCTTTAAGAATGCGTCATTTGATTATACGGCAAATTCCAACAAGCTGGAATTCGGAGCACCTCTTGCCAGTGTGGCCAATAAGTTTACATTGAACAACCTGACTCCGGAACCCCAATATCAGGAAGGCAAAAAGATGAAGTCGCAAGCGGTGTTCGTCAGTGCTTCTGTGGATTGGAAGAGAAAAGTGTTCCTTGATCTAACCGGGCGTAACGAGTGGACTTCGCTGCTTGCCAATACCAAGAACAAGAGTTTCTTCTATCCGTCGGTAGGTATGTCTTTTGTGTTGACAGAGTTTTTCAAAGTTCCGGAGAAAATATTGACGTTCTCCAAACTCCGCCTTTCGTATGCCAAGGTGGGAAATGTGCCGATGTCGCTTGCCGGAATCACTATTCCGTCTTATCCGATTAGCCCGGGCGGCGGTGTAAGCATTAATCCCGACCTGCCTATCGATAACTTGAAATTTGAAAAAACACAATCGTTTGAAATCGGTCTGAATGCCCGCTTCCTGAACAACAAGTTAGGATTGGATATAACTTATTATAACGCTAATACTTATGACCAGTTGTTCAAGTTCAGAGCACCGGAAAGTAGCGGTTATGCCAACTTTTATGTAAACGCCGGTAAAGTAAACAACAAAGGGCTTGAGGCATCTATCGATGCAGACCTGACGTTCGGAGAGTTCAATTATTCACCGAGACTTACGGTCACCTACAATAAAAACAAGATTGTAGAATTGGTGAGAAATATCCCGAACCCGTTTACCGGAGCTGAGATGAACGTTTCGCATTTCGACATGGGCGGACTTTCTTATTCATTCCGCAATTATATTGATGAAGGCGGTTCTATTGGCGATATATATGTCAATTCGGTGAAGAAAGACGGAAACGGATATGTGTATGTAAACCCGAATACCTTGAGCATGATGGTGGATAACGAAAATCTGATATATGCGGGAAATACCAATCCGGATTGTTCTCTCGGATTTAACAATGCGTTCAGCTATAAAGGATTCACTCTCTCCTTCTTGATTGATGCACGGATTGGCGGGAAAGTAGTTTCTGCCACACAAGCTGTTTTGGACTCTTTCGGAGCATCCGAGCAGAGTGCAAAGGCACGCGACAATGGCGGCGTACTTGTAAACGGAATACTGATGGATGCAGAAACATATTATACCCAAATGGGAGCAGGTACGGGCGTATTGTCCAATTATGTGTATGATGCCACCAATATACGTTTGAGGGAAGCTTCGCTTTCTTATCGCTTCAAACCGTTGTTCAAGAACTTTGTGAAGGATTTGACCCTGTCCGTAACCGGACGTAATTTGTTTATGATTTATAATAAGGCTCCTTTTGATCCGCAACTGACCTCTTCAGTGGGTACTTTCTATCAAGGTATCGATTACTTCTTGATGCCAAGTCTAAGAAGCTTCGGTGTGAGTCTTAAATTTACGTTATAACTAAATTAACAAACAGATGAAAATGAAATTATATAATAGATATTTCAGCAAAAGTCTGCTTCTTGTTTCTGCTTGTTCTTTGTGGATATTAGGAGCTTGTACGGGAGATTTCATGGAGACGAATACCGATCCCAATGCCGTGACGGAAGAAGAGTTGGGATATGATAACTTGGGCACGGGCTCGATGATAACGCAGATGCAGTATCAGATGTATCCATGTATTACAAAAGACCAAAATGTGGATGTCAATAACTATCAGAAAATGTTCAGCCTTGCCGGAGATATCTTCTCAGGACATCAGGGAGCTTCCAACATGTTTGATAGCAACGGAAGAAATAATACGACGTATGACATGTATCCCGATTGGTGTGCAGCGGCTTATACAGTGGCGTATCAGAATTATATGACTCCTTGGTACACTCTTTACACCAAGAGAAATATCAACCCTTCTACATTTGCTGTGGGGCAGATTTTGAAGGTATTCGGTATGCATCGCATTACGGATATGTATGGTCCGATTCCTTATAAGGATTTCGCACCGGCTTCTAATGTTCCGTTCACTTCGCAACAAGCTATTTACGAACAATTTTTCAGTGAATTGGATGAAGCAATCAGCATATTGAAAGAGTTTATCAAAGACAATCCCGGTGCCAAGCCCTTGGCAAGTTATGATAAGATATATGGCGGTGATTTTGAGAAATGGGTGAAGTTTGCCAATTCTTTGAAGTTGCGCTTGGTCATTCGTGTCGTATATGCAGACGAGACTTTGGCTCAACAGAAGGCTGAAGAAGCTATAAGAGACGGTGTGTTTGCCGATAATGAGGACAATGCCATGCTGAAAGTGGATGGTTCGGCAACGGTTAATCCTCTGTATATGATTTGCTATACTTACAATGACAGCCGTTTGGGGGCAACTATGGAAAGCTATTTGAAGGGCTATGAGGATCCTCGTTTGGATATTTGGTTCGCTAAATCGGAGGTTTCGGAATTTAAAGAATATAACGGAATCAGATGCGGAAGTATATTTAATGGAAATGATTATAAGATATTTTCTAATCTGAATGTCTCTTCAAGTACGCCTATCCAGTTTATGAATGCTGCGGAAGTCTATTTTCTGCGTGCGGAAGCCGCTTTGCGCGGATGGAACGCAGGGGGA
>CAKUYM010000231.1 GCA_934716785.1 uncultured Bacteroides sp.
GGCTGCCTTTTGATAATCGTGTTATTTCATCATTGAATCCACTCTGCCAGTTACAGTAATACCAATAATGTAACCTATATCGCAAGTACATTCATTCAGTTTAGTGACTGTTTCATCCATGCAGTCCCATTGTCCGGCATCCCTTAGTTCTTTTTCATCCATCGTATTAGAAACGATATTACGAGCCTGATTTATAAGGCATAATGCTTTCAATAATTCAGAGTGAACAGCACCGTTCTTTATCTCTTCGATGTTAATTTCTGCTTTCATAGTCATGCGATTTTGATAAGGTTGAACTTCTTGAATGAACGAAACTCGTTCTTCTCGCAATCAAAATAGGTAAATAGGTTTTCATTAGGTTTGCGACCTGTACCTTTTACATTGTCGGCTATCACTTCGTCACGTAACGTACCGAATGCTTGACGAATTTCGCCCGAAACTTTCTGATAGAAGAACTGAACCGTTCTTTTCTTCATCTGTGCTTTCAGTTTCAGAAGCAACCAACTTCTTTTTAGACACTCTGAGAAACTTTCACCTGTGATTCTGAACATCTGCCATGCAGTACTCATAACCTCTTTCATCTGACTTCTAAATTTTGTGCTCATACTCTTATATGTTTTAAATTATACTACTTCGTTTAATTTGATATTGCAAAGTAAAACTAATTAGTTTAATTTTGCAATATCTAAAGCAATAAATAATGTTAAAAATAAAACTAAGTAGATTTATTTTAGTCATATAATTGTATTATGTGGTATAAATATCTATTTTTGCCGAATAAAACTATATAGTATTATGGACTTTAGAACAAGGATAAAAGAACTCTGTCAAGGGCAAGGTATAACTCAAAAAGAGTTAGCAGAAAAAATGGGAATATCTGATATAAGTCTGAATAAGACTTTACGAGGGGAATATCCGCAGTTGCAAACATTAGAAAAGATTGCGAATACATTAAATGTTCCTATTGCCGAACTATTTGAAAAGCCGAATGCCAGTAATGTTATCGGTTTCGTAAAAGTGGGAGATACCGTACATGAGGTGAAGTCTGCGGAGGATGTGAAGAATTTAGCTGAAAGGTTATGATTATGGAAACAATTACAAAATACGACACTATTATCAATTTCTTTTTAGATAATTGGATTATAGCTACCATTGTTGTAGCAGCTGTAGTAATAGGGTCCATTCCTTCATTAAGAGAGGGAGTTTTGATTTTATTTGGCAAAAATCGAAGAAAGAATGAGGATATTGGTTATAAAATAGATACTCAATTGCTTCGATTGCTTATAAAAGCAGATGAAGCAATAAGAAAAGAGAACCAAGATTATGATTTGTATGGTTGTGGTTCTGAATTTAGTGATGTTTATGCTTTATCTAATTATTTAGTTAAATTTAAAGTTAGGTACCAGAAGGATAAAAATGCCAAAATTATTATAGATAGCAATGATGACCTTTGTAACTTAGATAAAGAAAGTGAATGTTATAATGGCTTTGAGGAGCCACGTTATTATGAGGTTATAGGGAAAATACACAAAAGCATTCAACGTCTTTTAGAAAAACGATTGCCTAAATAAGCAGGCTGGAAGAGGAGCTTGCAGAAATCAAGGAAGAACAGGCGGCAAAGAATAATCAAATCGGAAATACAGAACAGAAAAACGCATCTTAGTCAGAAGAAATACGGGGTTTATAATTTTGTGATAAGAAAAATAGAACAGTTAGCGGTGATTCTTCGGAATTGCCGCTATTTTTTTGTTTGATTGAAACTTTTCTCTATTTATTTTGTTTTGTAACTAAAATTAGTTACATTTGCAGAAAGAACGAACTAGTATGGGTACTAAAGAAAAACTGATAAACCGTTTTTGTAAACAGCCTAAAGACTTCACTTATGAAGAAACCTTAAAGCTGCTGTCTGTTTTTGGATACAGTGAACACAACAAAGGTGCAACATCCGGCTCTCGTGTAAGGTTCAAGAATGAACAGACGGGACAATATATTGATATTCACAAACCCCATCCAGGCAGCATAATGAAAGCTTGGATGATGAAAACAATATATCAGCATTTGAAAAGTAATGGTTTAATTAAATAAAAGAATTGATATGGACTACTTGGAATATAAAGGATATAAAGGTTCTGTAGAATACAGCAAAGCTGATAACTGCCTTTTTGGAAAGGTACTTGGAATGAGTAAGGATTTGATTCTTTATGAAGGCAGTACCATTGATGAACTCCGTGCCGATTTTGAGGCCGGAATTGAAAGCTATCTTGCCGGATGCTTGGCCGATGGTGTGGAACCTCGCAAACCATATAGCGGAACGTTGAATATTCGTATCTCACCAGAGATTCATAGTAAGATTGCTATGCTGGCACAAGAAGCTGGAACAACTATCAATGGATATATAAAACAGGCTTTAGAGAAGCAATTGCAATTAACGCACTAATCAGTCTCTTGGAAATTTATTTAAGGCGTGATTCCATTCGGTTTCACGCCTTTTAATTTCATTCCCCAGTATCTTCCACTAACTTTAACCTTGCTCCACACTTGGGGCAAGTGAAATGAAACATTTCCTCTCCATCCTCTCTTAGTAATTCGGAAACAGAAATACCCAAGATTGATGCTATCTCCTTTAGCTTATCAAGTGACGGATTCCCATTGATAATTTGAGAAAGCGAAGATTGACTCATACCTTTTTCTCCGTTTTTGTTAGTCATCAAAGCTGCGACCTGACTAATTGTAAATCCTCTTTTTTGAATTTGCTCTTTAATAGACATAGTTATAAGTTTTAAATAATGGAACAAAGATAGGAAAATAATCAATTATGCGCACTAAATATAAGATATATATTATATAACACATCTTTTTAATAAGTTTTAAATTATTTACTCATACAAGTTAATTATAAGTTAAATCTAATATTCTACATATTATTATAAGATATAACTTATATATTTGCAACGTGATTCAGAAACGAAGTATAAACACTAAAAGCATAGAATTATGAAAACTTTAAAAGAGCAAGTAGATGAGATTGTAAAGAGTAACAAGCCAAAACAAGCAAAGTCTGTATCTTTGGTGAAGTTAGGTCTGTCATCATACGAAGTAAGCCTTTTGTTAGGTTTTATCAAAGTACAGAAAGGTTCTAAGTTCAACGCTAACATGTTAACCTTTGGTGTTGAATGTGAGACTTACAATGTAGTGCGTGACGCTCTTATTAGAGAGGTAGAGCTAAGAAACATCTCTATTCAGTCAGAGGGCTACAATCATAGAGACAATAATCACTATTATAAGATTGTCTCTGATGCTTCTATTCAAGGCGTAAACGGACAAGAGATAGTAAGCCCTATCTTAAAAGGCAAACAAGGTTTAAACAGCCTTAGAATGGTTTGCAATTCTCTGAACGCTATAGATGCCAAGGTGAACAAATCAACAGGTCTTCATATCCATTTTGACGCATCAAAAATCAGCGATTCTCACTTTGTTCAGATTTTCAAGAACTATCAGATATTAGAAAACGTGATTGATTCATTTATGCCAGTCTCACGAAGAGCGCAAAATAACGTTTACTGCCGATCTATACAAGGTCTTAATTACAATACATGTACCACAAAGTCAGATATTATCAGAGTGAACGGCACACGCTATCGCAAAGTGAATGCTGAAAGCTATCTATCTCATAAAACAGTTGAGTTTCGCCAACATTCAGGTACAACCGACTATGATAAGATAGCCAACTGGATAAACTTTCTTAGAAAGCTGATTCAGTACTCTTATGAAAACGAGATTCAAGAATGTACATCAATTGAACAAATACCTTTCTTGACAGAGACAGAAAAAAGATACTTCATTAACCGCAGAGAGGCTCTTAATTGAGCCTTTCTGCAAAATACAAAGAATTATGTGTGTTATAATTTACAAGCCAGCAGGCAGAGATTTGCCAAGTTTAGACATATTGGATAGGGCGTATAGAAGGAACCCTCACGGGTGTGGCATCGTCTCGCCAAGTGTATTTTACAAAGGATTGTCTTATGCTTCATTCAAGAAGAACTTGAAAGAATGCTGCAAAGAAGAGCCTTTATTGATTCATTTCAGATACGCCACACATGGCAGCGTGAAAAAGTCGAATTGCCACCCGTTCTATGACAAAGAGACTAAAACGTACTTCATGCACAACGGTATTATTAGCGGTATCAATCCATTAAAAGATAAAACGGATTCAGAGTGTGCATTTAGGCGAATTTTACAGCCATATATCAACAAATACGGTTTGGATTCTGTAGAACTTTTTAAAACAGCAAACCAAGTGAAGGGCTTTCATTCTAAATTTGCTTTCATGCAAGGCAATAACGTGAGGTTGTTTGGCGAGTTCTTTCAGTACCAAGACTGCTACTTTTCAAATTTGAGGTTTCTATAGTGTTTGTTTAGTGTTTATTTCGTTATGGCGTGGCAATGGTCACGCCTTTTTTATGTCATTTTCCAACAATAGCCTAATTGTTGTTTTTCGCTTTCTCAATAATTTCTCTTCCAGTTACTTACTTCTTACTTTTATACCACGAATTCTAAATAACAATTTAATTCATACGGTATGACAATCTTAGAACAAATCTTAGCAGGACTACAACAGAAATTCACTGGGGTGGATACTGCTATTCTCACCCGAATTGCCACAAAAAAGGCAGAGGGCGTAACGGACGAGACAAAGGTAAACTCCATTGTTGAGGGTATCAGCTTTTCGGACGTGCTTAACTCCTATGGCGATTTCCGTGCCGGGGATGCTTCAAAAACAGCAGTGACAAACTACGAGAAGAAGCATAACCTTAAAGACGGTAAGCCAGTCGAGACTCCTAATCCCAACCCGAACCCAAATCCGAAACCGGAAGATAAGCCGGATATGGCTAAAATCATTGCTGACGCAGTAAGTGCAGCAGTCAAACCTCTTTCCGATGAACTTGCCGCATTAAAGCATGAAAAGGAACAAGCCAGCCGGCAGGAACAGGTTTTGGCAAAGGCTAAGGAGTACGGTATTCCCGAAACGATCGCTAAACGCTATGCGATTTCCGATGATGCGGACTTAGATGCTTATTTCAAGGACGTAAAACAGGAATTGGCGAATGTCGGTTTTAGCGGTGTAATTCCTCCTGAATCAGCGGAAACAAAGATAGAGAAGGAAGCTGAATCTATCGCGAATATGATTTCGGAAGGAACAAAAACTATTGTTGAATCTAAAAAGTAAAATTTATGGCAGCAGGTACTAAGTATAACTTGAATCCGGAATACAAACCGGAAGAGTTCTACCGTGTTGAAACGGGTGTCAGAAAGAGCGGACCGTGGAAGTTGGATATTACCAACCTTGTAGTAGGTTCTGTCCTTCCTGTATTCACACCTGTACAAGCGGACTTGAAGAAACGAACACTCGTCCCCGTCCGCAATGTGAAAGTGGTTGAAGCTTATACCACAGGAGATTCTAATCTCACCATCAAGGTGGCAAAAGATTCTTTAGCTTATCAGGGTATGTTCATTGGAAACGGAAAGAAAGGCGCAGAAGTAGCATCTATCGACAAATCCAACAAAGACTATGATGTATTAACCATCAAAGCGGCTTTCGGAGAAAATATCACAAAGGATACAATCCTTTTCGAAGCTACAGCCGTAGGCGGAACAGTGAAGAAGAACACTGCAAACTTCGTTCTTTTCGATGCGAAGAAAGTTGAGAACGATGGAGCGGTTCTCTGCACTCTCTTGATGCAAGCCTATGAGGTGAAGGAAAGCAAATTGGTCCTTCCGATTCATAAACTGGATAAGGTGGGATTGACAAGCCGTTTCCAGTTTGAGTATTAATCATTAAAAGTTTAGATATGAATTTGACCATACAAACTTTATTTACAGATCCCGCAATCGTCAAGGCGATTATTGACCGCGTTCTTCAATTGAGATTGGATGCAATCTACTGGAAGCAATACGGAGATTTCTTGGAAACCAAAACCCGTGTTTTCAAGACTTATCTTGGGACAGTAACGGGTGTTGTCGCCGGTTCCATCCTGGGCAAGAATGACCAAAAGCCTATTCGCGAAAGACGTAGCCTTGGAAGCGGTTATACTGAAATAGCTTACTTGGGAGACCGTTATCAAATGGATATTGAACGTCTGTCGCAGTTACAGGACATCATCGACAAGTTCAACGCTGCAAATACGGCTGAACAAAGCACTATTTTGCAGGAGATTATCGACTTTATCGTTGATGACTATCGTCAGATTCTGCTTGCTCCGCACAAACGTATGGATATCATCGTCCCGGAATTGCTGATGACCGGTAAAGCACAGGTTCACTTGGCTGACAATAAAGAGAACATCGAGCTTCTCGATATTGAGTTGCCGTTCCACTTCTTGACTCCGGAAGCAGCAGTAAAAGATAAGTTTATCTCTTACTTGCAACAGGAGATTCAGAAATTGAAAGCTAAATACGGAGTGTTCTCCAAGATGATTATGTCCCGTGGCACATTCATGAAGAACATTGTAGGTGCTTCCGAGTTCGGTGATAAGTTCAAGATGATTCTCGGTGAACGTGAGTTCTTGGTTAACGCAGGATTGGTGACTGACCAGATGGCATCCAGTGTATTTACGGGAATCGGGCTTCCTGCTATTGAGATCAAGGAGGATTACGTAGAGAATCAGAACGGAGAAAACGTACAGGTTTACGCTGACAACCGTATCACCCTGTTGCAGACAGACAAGGTGATGAAGATGCGCCACCATAAGCCGTATGTGATGACAGACCCAGTGCCGGGACGTTCTTACAATACTTCCGAGGGACAGATGTCGGTTTGCAACTATCGTGACGAAGAGGGTAGATACATGGAGTACACTGCTGAGTGGATTCCGGAATTTATC
>CAKUYM010000232.1 GCA_934716785.1 uncultured Bacteroides sp.
GCCACTCCATTCAGGTTGCTGCCGTTCAATGTAGTGCGCGGCTGATAAGTGTTTCTATTGATAGCCGCATGGTCTATACCGGCATTGACTTTCAGGACAAGCCCTTCCAGCGGACGTGCCTCTACAAAGACATTTCCCAACAAACGGTCCGTGCGTCCCTTATCCGTATTGTTCAAAAGAGAATACGGGTTGGGTTGCTGCCCCAGCAAGGGGTTGATAGGATAAGTGCCCGTCTCTTCATCATACGCCTTGATGTTCGGTCCCATCTGGATAGCCGAACGGATTATACCAGAGTTTTCGTATTTACCGTCACCCAGTTGTGTGTTGTCATTATCGATACGTGTCAGCGTAAGGTTCATTCCCGCCTTGAAGATATCGAGGAATTTCTGGTCGATATTAGTCTTCACCGTATAGCGCTTCATGCCAGAGTTGCGAACGATACCTTTATGGTCATAATAGTTGAACGAAACCATATACTGTGTATTCTGGCTTCCGCCCTGCAAATTAACGTTATGTTCCTGGATTTGTCCGTTTCGGGTGATAAGTCCCAGCCAATCCGTTCCCTCACCAGCCGCATCTATTTCTGCTGCCGTATAAGGTTGTTTATAAGAAACTCCGTTTGCCGGATTGGCTTTAGCCTCATCCAATGTGCGATTGCCCCACGGGCTGACATTATTGTCCCACAACCATGCTTCCCATGAAGTGCGGTTCTTTTCGGTCATCCACTCTCTCAGATTCAGCAAATCATATTTATCGGTATATTTCTGGAAAGAGTAGTTGTACGAGTAATTTACTTTAGCCTTGCCTTCTTTTCCGCGCTTTGTGGTGATGATAACCACACCGTTGGCTGCGCGGGCACCGTAGATAGAGGTGGCACTCGCATCTTTCAGCACCTCAATAGATTCTACATCATTCGGGTTAAGGAAGTTCAATATGCCTTGAGTTCCCGGATTCATCTTCGCATCACCGCCCGAAGCTTGGTCGAGCTTGGCTATCGGAAAACCGTCGACTATATAAAGCGGGTCGTTGCTTGCATTGACAGAACCGGCTCCACGTACCAGGATATCCAATCCACCACCCGGCTGGGCACTATTCTGCTTGATATACAATCCGGAAGCTTTTCCGCTCAGCGCATGTCCGATGGATGATACACCGCTCAATTCCAAGTCATCACTCTTCACGCTCGAAATAGACCCTGTGAGATCGCGCTTCTTGACAGTGCCGTAGCCCACTACCACAACCTCGTCCAGTGATTGCGAATCTTCTTTCAGCAAGATATTCAATGATGATTGGTTTTCTACCTTCACATACTGCGTTTCATAGCCGATATAAGAGACTTCGCAAACCGACTTATCCGACAATTCGATAGAGAACATACCGTCCATGTCGGTTATCGTACCGTTGGTTGTGCCGCTTTCGCGAATCGTAGCGCCTACCACCGGAGCTCCCGTTTCGTCTTTCACGATACCTTTCACTTTCCGTTTCGGGGCCTCTTTTTCCGGTTTGCTGTCCAACTTATGCACTACTACATTTTTTCCTTTTATCTCGTACGAAACAGGCTGGCCATATAGAATCTGCTCGACAGCCTCTTTCAGCGTAGTAGATTTTACGTTTACTCTATTTTTGGTATTCAAGTCGGTAGATATATACACAAACGAATATCCGCTTTCCTTCTGCACATACTTGATGGCCTCTTTTACCGTTACGTTTTTTAGATTAACAGATACGTTTTGGGCAAAGACATTAAGATTGAGTCCGGATAAAACTATTGCCGCAAAGACATATTTTTTCCATGCATTCATAAATTAATAATTTAAAGTTTAATAAAAGTTCATTCGTCTGTTCTATAGAAAATATATGCGTATCTTTGTTTTCTACTAAAACAGATTTTCTCCTGTTGATGCGAAACTTGTTTTAGTCGGCAGAAAGGCCTTCCCCGTCTTTCTGCCTTTTTTTCGCCGTTACATTCATTCATTTCATTCTCATAGGCGCAGTATTTTATAAGATTTGACTTCGATTCATTACTTAATTGATGGTGACCTTACGTCCCTCTATATGATATTTCATTTTTTGCGTTGTCGACAATATCTCCATGACATCACTGATAGTCTGCTCGTCTACCTTAAACGCTCCATAGAACTTTAATGTATCAAGGGCCTCATTCTGCAAGGCAATATCTACATTATAACTCCTTTCAAGCGCATTCAGTACATCCCTCAACGGCTCTTCATCGAAATAAAGGCAATTTTCCGTCCAACGGATGGCTTCTCTGGAGGCGATTCTTCTTTTCTGAATGCTCTTTTCCGCCTTATGCAGTATGACCTGATCGGAGGGCAGCATGATAAACGAATCTCCTTCCGACAACAGGTTTGTCAAGTTCACTTTTCCTTCGGACAACGTAACCATGGCGTTTTTGTCTGAGGGATAATCGCGGAAATCAAACTTGGTACCAAGCACTCTGACCTGCATCGTTTCTGATTTTACCAAAAACGGCACCTCTTTATTGTGGGCTACATCGAAATAGGCTTCCCCGCAAAGGCTTACCTCTCTTTCCTTGATTCCGAACTGGGGAGCATAGCTGATATACGAACCGGCATTAAGCCAAACCTTGGTGCCGTCCGGAAGAGTCACATTGGTCTTCGACCCTGCCGGAGCTTCTATCCGTACTATATGTTCCTCGACCAACATTCTACTTTCGCCCGCTTTATAAGTTCCCAACATCATAAGCATGGCAACCGCTGCCGCTGCGACATACTTTATCAGCCCATGCAGACTGTAATGTCTATGCGGTTTCGTCTTGCGGCAGAATTGTTGATATGCCTCATCGGTATCTTTGCGCGTGAAAAGTTTCTGGGCGTCTTTTGCCAACGACGAGAACCATATTTCTTCTATATTACGAAAATAAGTCTCGTTGTCGGTCGCTTTTTCCCGCCACCCGGACAGCCACCCGGCTTCTTCCGGCGTTGCCTGGTCGGAAAGAAAACGGATTATCAAATCATCTATATCTTCTTTATTCATAAATGTCTTCTTTATGCGTTTTTACATTTATACGTTTTTGCGTTTTTATGCGCTTACAAATAGAAGACGATGGAGAGAAAAAAAAGTATAGTATGATAATAGAAAAAATTTCTCAAATTTCTTGAGAGAGCCAAAATAATAAGAACAAATATTTGCCTAATTCCTTGTACAATAGTCGGATGGCATTCTTCATGTGATATTTTACCGTAGAGACCGATATCCCTAATTCTTCAGATATCATTTCGTATTTTTTGTTTTCGAACCTGCTCTTAAAGAAAACCCGCCTGCATTCGGGGGGCAAGTTATTGAGAGCCGCATTTATTTTCTGCTCCAACTCATTCTCCAACAATCTGCCCAACGGATAATTATCCGACTCCCAAACTTTATTTTCGCACTCTTCCGACGAGAAAGACACTTCTTTCTGAAAACGTTCCGACTTCAGATAATCCAAACATTTGTTTCTGACGGAGATAACAAGATACTTACGCAAGGAACCTTCGATAGAAAGCCGGTCGCGTATCTCCCATAAGTGCAATATCACATCCGATACGATAGACTTAGCCAGAAAGGTATCGCCCACATACTGATAGGCTATGCCACACAATATGGCGAAATGCTTTTCGAAAAGACATTTATAGGCTTTATTATCCCCTCGTTTCAGTCCGTCAAGCAAGTCCCCTTCAGTGTCAGTATCAGATTGTCTATCGTTTCTTCTAAATTCGACTTCCATTTTTTTCAATAGATTGTGTCTTTCGAACGGCAAAAATAGCATAATTTTCATAATCCCTATTTTAAACTCACGTTAATTTATCTATCAATTAAAGCACCTCTCTCTTACACAAACTAATTACTTTTGTGGCGGACAGCAGTTCGTTCCACCTTGGTGGAACTAAACAAACACCATGGTCGGACTAAAGGATAACCAAGGTGGAACGAAAGAGAAACCAAGGTAGAACGAACCGATAGTAGTAATTAAACCAATTAATAGTAGAATATGAGTGCTTTATATGACTTATTTGAAAATCCGCCATCACCTGATGGAGAGCAACAACCGCTACACGCCCGTATCGTATCCAAAGGAACTGTAGACAAGGAGGAGTTTCTGGATCGCGTGCATAAATTTACCGGCATCAGCAGGAGTCTGCTGGCAGGGGCCATGGAGGCTTTTGCCAACGAAACGCGCGACCTTCTTGCCGATGGCTGGAATGTAGAAATGGGAAACCTCGGATTCTTCTCCACCTCCTTGCAATGCCCGCCGGTGAATGACAAAAAAGAAATCCGTGCCACGTCCGTCCGGATGAAGAACATCAATTTTCGTGCAAGCCGCCCGTTCAAGAAAGAAGTGGGCGACAAAATGAGGTTGCAGCGGGGAGAATCTCTCACGCGCCCCAAGAAAAACAGCATTTCACGCGAGACGTGCCTTACCCGACTCAATACTTATATGGAAAGCCACCTGTTTGTCAGCCGGACAGACTATAGTCATCTGACGGGACGCAATAAGAAAGTGGCCATTGAGGAACTAAACTCCTTTGTTGCCGACGGGATAATGCGGAAAGAAGGAGTCGGGAAACTGACCATATATATAAAGGTATAAGTCACAAAAAGAATTTTCTTTTATAAAGCGCTATTAATCAGCCATATAAAAACTTTATAAATAAAAATAAATCAATCTGCGACAATCTGCGACAGTTAAAGCACCTGCCCGGTATGTGCCCATACTATCTTTGCAACGTGATCACAAAGAGAATTGAATTTTAAAGTAACTAATTAAAAAACTTAAACAATTATGGCACTTAGGTACGTTATCAAAAAAAGAACATTCGGCTTTGACAAGACTAAAGCTGAAAAGTATGTAGCACAGAATGTAATCACCAATACGGTGGAATTCAGAGACCTGTGCGAGGAAATCACAAAGGTGGGAATGGTTCCCAGCGGAGCGGTAAAATTTGTGCTCGATGCACTGATCGACACACTGAATCTCAACCTTAAAAAGGGCATCTCAGTGCAGTTGGGAGATTTCGGATGCTTCCGTCCGGGCATGAATTGCGAAAGCCAGGATACCGAACAGGAAGTGGACAGCGACACGATTCGCCGAGTGAAAATCATTTTCACACCGGGGTATAAGTTCAGGGATATGCTGAGCAAGGTCAGTGTTCAAAAGATGGTTACCTCCGGTGACGGATTTGCCAAACCGGAAGGTCCCGACACTCCAGACCCGGATGAAGGCAACGGAGAAACGCCGAATCCGGCGGAGTAAAATCATCATTGATTTTAGCGGTCGAGCTCAAGCATGTATAGAACGTGCGTAGAAAATGATACCCGCCTGCGGGGCGGGTATCATTTTTCAAAGTTTTTCGGTCAAATGCTTGACATCGCCTTTTTTATTTCGTATCTTTACGGTATTATAAATAACATCAAAACATCAATATGGAATTACTATCAGAAGACGAAGAAAAACCTTTTCGCATCAGAAGTTACACAAAAAAGGAGTTGGCTTGTTTGTACAATCCGCACATCACTCCGCGCTGTGCGATTCGCATATTCACCAAATGGATAAGAATCAACAAAGAATTGTCTCAGTTATTAACCGACACGGGATATCATCCGCGCACACGGACTTTCACACCCCGGCAGGTACGAATCATAACCAGTATTCTGGACTTTCCATAAGGAACGTCCGGAATACCGGTTTCTTTTTATTGCAGTTGTCCCGCCGCTTTCAGATAAGCTACATAATTGACATACTGCTGGAAATGAGCGTCCACCTTCGTCTGATAAGCCTGCTGCCACAATGCTTGTGCTTCCAAGTAATCCGACAGGGTTTCCAATCCTACTTCATATTGCTTACCGCTGACTTTCATGTTCTCTTCCGCCTGTGCCAACGAACGTTCTGAAAGTTCCGTTTCCAACCGTGACTCATCCAGATTATTGGCTGCCTGCATCAACTCCAACAACATCTTCTCATTGGCGTTCTCTTGTTCAAAACGCGCCTGTTCGAGTTTCACCTTCGCTGATTTTACCTTATTGGTACGTTCGCCGAAATGGAACAAAGGAACGGAGACATTCAGAAATACAGAGAAAGCTCCCTTTTTCATCAAAGTCTCATCATTGACTTCCAGCCCGTGAAGATAGTCGTAACTACCCCTGACACCGACACGCGGCAACAGTTCGCTACGATTCAGCTTCACTTCCTGCTCGGCGATAGCAACCTGTTTGTTCAGGATTCCGTACTCCGGACGGGCGGTAATATCGGAAACCTGCATATTCCACTCCTTCTCCATTTCCGGAAAATCATCGGACACATCAATCTGCGTCGTCAGAGGACGACCGATGTAATGGCAAAGATTCATGCCGGCAAGACGGAGTGCGTTGTCAGCCTTCCGCAAAGCGAGTTCGCTCTCGTTGAGCTTCACCTGCACTTTCAGCACGTCATTCTGCGGTTTCATGCCATGCTTATGGGCACTCTCCACATTTTTGGAAAGTTCGGTCAACAAGGCGTGGTATTTCTCCGCCACTTTTTTCATCTCCTTCGCTTTCACCAACAGCACGTATGCCTTGTCCGTATTCAGGATAACCTCCGAAGAGGTCAAGGTTTCATTCAGATGAGCCATCTCCTTGCCCAGCAGTGACATCTTATATGCCGCACGAATTTTGCCTCCCATATAAAGAGGTTGCTCCACCTGCACTCCACCCGAGTAGACCGTTCCTATCTTATAGTCCAGATTCAGCCCGGGAAAGTAAGCGAATCCGCTGGACACCATCTCTCCGGTTGAAGGATTGGGAGTGAAGACAGGAAGATTGCCGCCCGGCACACCGAGACTTCCGTCGGCGGTGCTGTAAATGCCGGTTCCCGTGGCGGTAA
>CAKUYM010000233.1 GCA_934716785.1 uncultured Bacteroides sp.
AGGGCTGGAATTACCTTGCTATGCAATAAAGTTATTAGCTTTAACACATGACCTGCACCGAAAGTGACGAAGAACCTTTTTCAACTCTATAGTAGAGCTGAATTTACATAAATCAAGGTGCTGCAAGCACCACATTATAAACACCGTATCATAAATATCACATTATAAACATTACATTATAAACATCACATTCAATTATCACATTTAAACATCACCATCATATCATGCCACAAAAAGCAAACCCTCAATGTTAAAATCGAGCATTCTTCCCCTTTCCAAAATCTTTTTTGCATTTCGTTTGTTCACTTTGTTACTTCCGTCGGCAGACGATAGAATAATATTTCAACCTAAATAGTAACAAATGGAAAAATTTAATGCAATGAGGACCAAACTCTTACAGCCTCTTCAGACAAAAGCCATCAGGTTAAAGAGCGTCATTACGCTCACCTGCCTGCTACTGCTTTCCGCATCCGTCTTTGCACAGACAAAGACAGTGACGGGCACAGTGACAGATACCTCCAGTGAACCGTTAATCGGTGCATCGGTGCTCGTACAAGGAACTTCCACCGGAACCATTACAGGTATGGACGGAAAGTACTCAATCTCTGCCACCCCGGACGATGTCTTGGTATTCTCCTATGTAGGCATGAGCGCGCAAAGCGTCAAAGTCGGTGCACAGACCGTTATCAACGTCACCTTGAAAGAAAACTCGCAAGTACTCGCCGAAACAGTTGTCATCGGATATGGTAGCGCAAAGAAAAGAGACTTGACCGGCTCCATCACCAACGTCAAAGGAGAAGAGATAGCCAACAAACCTGCCATGAACCCACTTTCGTCCCTACAAGGCAAGGTGGCAGGTGTGCAAATCGTAAACTCCGGGCGTGCCGGCGCCGACCCTGAAATCCGTATCCGCGGCACCAACTCCATCAACGGATATAAGCCCCTCTACATCGTTGACGGGCTGTTCAATGATAATATCAACTTCCTCAATCCCGAAGATATCGAGTCTATGGAAATCCTGAAAGACCCGTCGTCTCTTGCCATCTTCGGTGTTCGCGGTGCAAACGGTGTTATCATCATCACCACCAAGCGAGCCAAAGAAGGACAGACGTTAGTCAATATAAATACCTCCTTCGGCTTTAAGACAGTAGTGGATAAAGTGAAAATGGTGAACGGCACGCAGTTCAAGGAATTATATAGCGAGCAGCTTGCCAATCAAGGAGATGCTCCGTTCGATTATAGCGGCTGGGATGCAAATACCAACTGGCAGGATGAGATTTTCCAGACAGCCTTTATCACCAACAACAATATAAGTATCACAGGAGCCTCTCCCAAACATAGTTTCTATTTAGGCGTAGGTTATTCGTATGAACAAGGCAACATCGAGCATGAGAAATTCAGCAAAGTGACCATCAATGCCAGCAATGACTATAAAATCACGGACTTCCTGAAAGTCGGCTTCCAGTTCAACGGGGCACGCCTGCTTCCTGCCGATTCCAAACAGGTGCTGGACGCACTTCGCGCCACTCCCATCGCTCCGGTATATAACAATGAGTATGGATTATACACCGCTCTGCCCGAATTTCAGAAAGCGCAAATCAATAACCCGATGGTCGACGTCGCATTGAAAGCCAATACGACCAAAGCCGAGAACTACCGTGCATCGGGCAATATCTTCGGTGAAGTGGACTTCCTTAAGCATTTCACGTTCAGGGCGACATTCTCCATGGATTATGCATCCAACAACGGACGCACTTACATGCCCATCGTCAAAGTGTACGATCCTACGGTGAATGGCGACATCTCTACCTTAGGGACAGGCAAAACAGAAGTCAGCCAGTTTAAGGAGACCGAGACGAAAGTACAGAGCGACTATGTGCTGACATACACCAACAGTTTTGACAACGGCAACCATAACCTGACAGCCACCGCCGGTTTCACGACCTATTATAACTCGCTGAGCCGACTGGACGGAGCACGCAAACAGGGAGTAGGCTTGATGATTCCCGACGACCCCGACAAATGGTTTGTCAGCATCGGAGATGCCGCCACCGCCACCAACGGAAGTACGCAATGGGAACGCAGCACCCTGTCCATGCTCGCCCGTGTCATCTACAACTATAAAGGCAAATACCTGTTCAACGGTTCATTCCGCCGGGACGGATCTTCGGCCTTCTCTTATACGGGCAACGAGTGGCAGAATTTCTTCTCATTGGGCGGCGGCTGGCTGATGAGTGAAGAAGAATTCATGAAAGACATCAAGTGGCTGGATATGTTGAAAATCAAAGCATCCTACGGGACATTGGGAAACCAGAATCTCGATAAGGCCTACCCTGCCGAGCCATTGCTGACCAATGCTTATTCGGCCGTATTCGGGCGTCCTTCCATCATTTATCCGGGCTATCAGCTTGCCTACCTGCCCAATCCAAGTCTCCGCTGGGAGAAAGTGGAAGCATGGGAAGCCGGATTTGAAACGAATCTGCTCCGCAACCGCCTGCATTTCGAAGGTGTTTACTACAAGAAAAACACCAAAGACCTGCTTGCCGAAATGCCCGGTATATCAGGAACCATCCCCGGCATAGGTAATTTGGGAAAGATTCAGAACAAGGGTGTGGAGATGGCTGTGACCTGGCGCGACCGGATTGGTGAATGGGGATATTCCGTCAGTGCCAACCTCACCACCATCAAGAACGAAGTAAAGAGTCTTGTGCAGGAAGGATATTCCATCATTGCCGGAGACAAGCAGCAGAGTTATACAATGGCAGGCTATCCCATCGGATATTTCTACGGTTACAAGGTGGCGGGAGTCTACCAGTCGCAAGCCGACATCGACTCCTCGCCTGAAAACACGCTTGCCACCGTCACCCCCGGTGACCTGAAATTCGCCGACGTGAATGGTGACGGGAAGATTACTCCGGAAGACCGTACCCTGATTGGCAATCCTACCCCGAAGGTCACTTACGGTTTCTCTCTCGGAGTAGACTACCGGAACTGGTCGTTGGCCGTCGACATGATGGGACAAGGCGGGAACCGAATTTTCCGGACGTGGGACAATTACAACTTCGCACAGTTCAATTATCTGGAACAACGCATGAATCGTTGGCACGGAGAAGGTACCTCAAACAGTCAGCCGCTGCTAAACGCCAAACATTCCATCAATACGTTGAACTCGGAATATTACATCGAAAACGGAAAATTCTTCCGTATCCGTAATGTACAACTCGCTTATTCTTTCGACAAGAGCCTGCTTGCCAAAATACGCCTGCAAGCCTTGAAAGTCTATGTCAATATACAGAACCTGAAGACATGGAAGCATAACACCGGATATACACCCGAACTTGGCGGCAGCGCCACCGCATTCGGTGTAGACAACGGCAGTTACCCCGTGCCCGCAGTCTATACCTTCGGCATCAACCTAACATTCTGATGGCGAAGCGCCTCATCCGAGTTTCTATACGAGACATAACTTTAATTCTTTAAACTGATAATTGTAATTGTATGAAATCAGACAAATTTATATTTTCAATCCTTATTGCCCTTGCCGCACTGCTGTCAAGTAGCTGTAATGACTTCTTGGACCGTAGCCCGCAAGGACAGTTCACCGAAGATGACAACCCGAACGCGCTTGTCAACGGTAAAATCTACAATGTCTACACAATGATGCGCAGCTACGACATCACCGCAGGCACTACCGCAATCGCCATCCATTGCCTCCGTTCCGAAGATGATGAAAAAGGGAGTATCCCCAGTGACGGTTCGGATGTAGCCGAGATGTACGATGACTTCAAATACACGCCTACCAACGGCTTGCTCGGTGCTTACTGGGGAAAGAATTATGCCATCATCTACCAGTGTAACGATATCCTCGACGCCATCGCCGAGAAGGAGACTGCCGGACAGACCGAAGCAGAAGATATCATCAATAAAGGCGAAGCCTCTTTCTTCCGTGCATATTGCTACTTCAACCTCGTCAGGGCTTTCGGCGAAGTGCCCCTCGTGACCTACAAAATCAACGATGCTTCGGAAGCCAATATTCCGAAAACGACCGCCGATAAAATCTACGGGCAGATTGACGCCGACCTGAAAACGGCGGAAGAATCACTGCCGGAGACATGGAGCACCGAATACACCGGACGGCTGACTTGGGGAGCCGCACGTTCCTTACACGCGCGTACTTATATGATGCGCAATGACTGGGATAATATGTACACCGCCTCCACCGACGTTATCAAGAAAGGGCTTTACAACCTGAATACTCCATATAATGAGATATTCACGGATGAAGGCGAAAACAACAGCGGCTCTATCTTCGAACTGCAATGTACCGCCACCGCCGCCCTTCCCCAAAGCGATATCATCGGCAGCCAGTTCTGCGAGGTGCAAGGCGTGCGCGGAGCAGGACAGTGGGACTTGGGATGGGGATGGCACATGGCAACCGAATACATGGCACAAGCCTATGAGCAGGGCGATCCGCGCAAAAGCGCCACTCTCCTCTACTTCCGCCGATCGGATGATGAGCCTATCACCCCTGAAAACACCAATGAGCCTTACGGCGAATCTCCCGTATCTCCCGCCATGGGGGCCTATTTCAACAAGAAAGCCTATACCGCCCCTGCCATGCGCAAGGAGTACACCAACAAAGGTTATTGGGTGAATATCCGCTTGATCCGCTATGCGGACGTACTGTTGATGGGAGCCGAGTCTGCCAATGAGAAAGGAATCTCCGGTGAAGCGATAGACTATCTCGAACAAGTACGTGCACGTGCCAGAGGGACGAATGCCAACATTTTGCCCAAGGTGACCACTACGGACACCAACGAGTTGCGTGAAGCCATCCGTCACGAACGTCGTGTGGAACTCGGACTTGAATTCGACCGTTTCTACGATCTGGTTCGGTGGGGCATTGCCAAAGAGGTATTGCAGGCTGCCGGAAAGAATTATCAGGACAAGAATGCACTGCTTCCATTGCCGCAAAGCGAGATAGACAAGTCTAAAGGGATACTGGTGCAGAACCCTGATTACCAATAAAGACAATGGATAAACGGATAAAATATAACGGAATATGAAGATATACAAGAAATCAGGTCTGTTCGTCCTGCTATTCACGGTAGGATTCCTGAGTGCCGCGGCACAAAAGTCACCGCAGGAGATGAACAGCTTCATCGACGCACTGATGAACAAGATGACACTGGAAGAAAAAATAGGGCAATTGAACCTCCCCGTCACCGGGGAGATTACCACCGGACAAGCCAAGAGCAGCGACATTGCCGCCAAAATCAAGAAAGGCGAAGTGGGCGGATTGTTCAACCTCAAAGGGGTGGAAAAGATACGTGAAGTACAAAAGCAGGCTGTGGAAGGTTCGCGGCTGGGCATTCCGTTGCTGTTCGGCATGGACGTCATCCACGGATACGAGACGATGTTTCCCATCCCGCTCGGCCTGTCCTGCACATGGGATATGACAGCTATCGAGGAGTCGGCCCGTATCGCAGCCGTAGAAGCCAGTGCCGACGGCATTTCATGGACATTCAGTCCGATGGTGGACATCACCCGCGACCCTCGTTGGGGACGGGTGTCCGAGGGCAGCGGGGAGGACCCGCTACTCGGTGCCATGATTGCCGAAGCTATGGTGCGCGGTTATCAGGGCAAAGCCATGCAGCGCAACGATGAAATCATGGCGTGCGTGAAACATTTTGCCTTGTATGGCGCAAGCGAAGCGGGACGCGATTACAACACGGTAGATATGAGCCGACAGCGTATGTTCAACGACTATATGCTACCCTACGAAGCTGCTGTTGAAACAGGCGTAGGCAGCGTGATGGCATCGTTCAATGAAGTGGACGGCATTCCGGCTACTGCCAACAAATGGCTGCTGACTGATATCTTGCGCGGACAATGGGGCTTCAACGGATTCGTCGTAACCGACTATACCGGCATCTCCGAAATGACAGATCATGGTATCGGCGACCTCCAGACCGTATCCGCCCGTGCCATCAATGCCGGAGTGGATATGGATATGGTAAGCGACGGTTTTGTGGACACACTGAAGAAATCCATTCAGGAGGGAAAAGTGCCCATGGAGACTTTGAATACTGCTTGTCGTCGTATTCTGGAAGCGAAATATAAACTCGGATTGTTTGATGATCCATATAAGTATTGTGATCCGAAACGTCCGGCACGAGATATCTTCACGAAAGCCCACCGCGATGCTGCCCGCAGGATAGCCGCGGAAAGTTTTGTCTTGTTGAAGAACGACAGTCCCGACGGCAACCCGAACGGAAATCCGCTATTGCCTTTCAATCCCAAAGGGAATATTGCCGTTATCGGTCCGTTGGCAAACAGCCGCAGCAACATGCCGGGTACATGGAGCGTGGCTGCCGTGCTCGACCGTTGCCCGTCATTGGTTGAGGGGCTGAAAGAGATGACTGCCGGAAAAGCGAATATCATGTATGCCAAAGGAAGCAACCTGATTGGCGATGCTGCCTACGAAGAACGCGCCACGATGTTCGACCGTTCCCTGAATCGCGACAACCGCACAGACCAGCAGTTGCTGGACGAGGCTCTCAACATAGCCCGCCGGTCGGATATTATCATCGCTGCGCTTGGCGAATCTTCGGAGATGAGCGGCGAAAGCAGTAGCCGCACGGATTTGAGTATCCCTGATGTACAGCAGAATCTGCTGAAAGAGTTGCTGAAAACAGGAAAACCGGTCGTACTAGTACTGTTCACCGGTCGTCCGCTCACGCTGACTTGGGAGCAGGAGCACGTGCCCACCATCCTGAACGTATGGTTTGGTGGTAGCGAAGCTGCTTATGCCATCGGTGACGCTCTCTTCGGCTACGTCAATCCG
>CAKUYM010000234.1 GCA_934716785.1 uncultured Bacteroides sp.
GCCCGGTTTCACCTGAATTCACCCCCTTGCCTTCACCCGCTATTGCCTTATTCATCGGCACTTCAAGAGTCAGGTGAACCCGGTGAATGGCAATATTCTTATAAGTGGCATTTATGGCGTTATTTATTAAGAAAGCGGTCTGTTGAATAGCATTCCGTCAGCGAATAATCTATATCCGTGCAGAAATAGAGTCGTGGATTGTGGGTATTTGTATTTTTCTTTGCGAATAGTTTTGATTTGTCTGAAAAACTTTTTATCTTTGCATCAGATTTATAATTGTAATGAATACAAGTTTAAAAAGAAAGTGGATTAATAATGAAGCCATATGAACAATTATTAGAACACAACATAAAGCCTTCCATGCAGCGTATTGCTATAATGGAGTACTTGATGGAACATCCGATTCATCCTTCGGCTGATGATATTTACACAGCATTGTCACCCTCAATGCCGACACTTTCGAAAACGACAGTGTACAATACATTGAAATTGTTTTCGGAACAAGGGGCTGTTCAAATGCTTACGATTGATGAACGGAATACAAATTTTGATGCTGATACTTCGCCTCATGCTCATTTCCTTTGCCGCCGTTGCGGGCGTATATATGATTTGGAATGTAGGGAAGCAATAAAGAAGGTGGTTGATTTGGATATGGAAGGACATCAGGTTTCGGAAGTACATTATTATTATAAAGGAACCTGTAAGAACTGTTTGAATGAGCATTGATATTTAGATGAGAATAAAATATACGTATTGACTAATTAATTTAAAATTGAGAAGAAATGAAAAAATTTAGATGTACTGTTTGCGGTTACGTTTATGAAGGTGACGCAGCTCCTGAAAAATGCCCTTTGTGTAAAGCTCCTGCCAGCAAGTTCGTAGAAGTTGTTGAAGAAGAAGGTGGTGCACTGTCTTTTGCAGACGAACACGTGATTGGTGTTGCAAAAGGTTGCGATGAAGAAATGATCAAGGACTTGAATAACCACTTCATGGGTGAATGTACCGAAGTTGGTATGTATTTGGCTATGAGCCGTCAAGCTGATCGTGAAGGCTATCCTGAAGTAGCGGAAGCTTTCAAGCGCTATGCATGGGAAGAAGCTGAACACGCTGCTAAATTTGCAGAATTGCTTGGTGACTGTGTATGGGATACTAAGACAAACTTGAAGAAACGTAAAGATGCAGAGCAGGGTGCTTGCGAAGACAAGAAACGTATCGCAACTCGTGCCAAGGCTTTGAACTTGGATGCTATCCATGATACTGTACATGAAATGTGCAAGGATGAAGCCCGTCATGGTAAAGGTTTTGAAGGTCTGTACAACCGTTATTTCGGTGATAAATAATCAAACCTCATAATAACTCTTAAAAGGTCTGTGTTCACAAAAGAATGCAGACCTTTTTTGTTTATATTTGCTCATCAACTTTTAATATCATAGTTATGAAAAGAGTACAATTATTATTAGTTTACGTAGTGCTTTCGGTAGCTGTTTTCGCTGCTGATAAAGTGATCAAGTTGCCACAGCCCAATTTGAATCGTGCCGGTTCGGTCATGAAAGCGTTGTCGGAACGTCACTCCACCAGAGAGTTTGCGCAGAAAGCGTTGAGTCTGGCAGATTTGTCGGATTTGTTATGGGCTGCTAATGGCATTAATCGAAAAGATTCGGGCAAGCGGACTGCTCCATCGGCTTTGAACAAGCAGGATGTGGATGTGTATGTGGTGTTGCCGGAAGGCAGTTACTTGTATGATGCGAAAAGTCATGTGTTGAATTTGGTTGCCGAGGGAGACCACAGGGATGCGGTGGCCGGTGGGCAGGCTTTTGTAAAATCGGCTCCGGTATCTTTGGTATTGATAAGTGATCTTTCTCGCTTTGGGGATGCAAAGAATGAGCGTACCCGATTGATGGGGGCTGTAGATGCAGGAATTGTTTCGCAGAACATTTCAATATTCTGTTCTGCCGCCAAATTGGCTACCGTACCTCGGGCTTCAATGGATTCGGAGCAGTTGAAGAAAGTTCTGAAGTTAAAAGATACCCAAATTCCAATGATGAATCATCCGGTAGGATATTTTAAATAAAGACGGATTGTCAATAATATATATGGTGTATTATAATACACCAATTGAAAGTCTCCCCCTGCTACAAAAGATGTGTAGCAGGGGGATTTTTTATATCCTGAAAGTTGAACAAATTAATTGAAGTGAATTTCATTATTTTTATATACTAATTTATTCTTTGCGATATATCTTTCTTCATTCAATAAAAAAAGTGTCAATATTATATCTTGTGTATAACTGATTTATAGATACTTATAAGTATGCATATTTCATTTCATAGATGAGCTGGTTATTTGAAATAATAACCCTTATTGTGCTTTGTATTGTTGTTGGATGATATATCGCTATTGCAAAAGGTGAATTTTGTGTGAACTTATTTCGCAGTATATTGTTTTAGAGTTAAGAAAGTTGCAGTAAAATAATAATATCAATATATGAAGCGAAACTTTTTTTTAAATAAATTAGCAGATATAAAAATGTTTACTATATTTGCAACGATAGAAGTAAAATAGTTACAATACAACCTTAACTAAGAAAAGATATATAAGAGTTTAAACCTTTGGAAACACTTTTATGAAATGAAAGAAACATCATAAGACAGAATGATGTCTAATCATTTAAATATACCTTAAAATTTAATTTATGAAGAAAGACTGAAATTAGCAAGTGCGATGCTACTTCTATCCGGATTTTCTATCGGATACATTAAAGCCGCACCTTATGTGACAAGGACTGAAGTGTATGCTGTACAGCAACAGGGGCAAACATGTACAGGCATCGTAGTAGATCAGAATGGTGAGGCCGTTATTGGCGCATCAGTTGTTGTCAAAGGGACAACGAATGGAATTATAACCGGGTTGGATGGAGATTTTAGTTTGTCCAACGTCAAGAAGGGGGATATAATTGTAGTTTCATACGTAGGTTATGAAAATGTGGAAGTAAAGTGGGAAGGCAGACCACTGAATATTGTTCTAAAGGAAGATTCCCAAACATTGGATGAGATTGTAGTAGTGGGTTATGGTGTTCAAAAGAAAGTCAACCTGACCGGAGCCGTTTCTTCGGTGAAGGGTGATGCTTTGGAGACCCGCCCGGTAGTGGATGCTACCCAAAGTCTGCAAGGTATGGTTCCGGGACTGCAAGTCAGCAATAGCAGTTCGGGACGTCCGGGAGCATCGGGTACACTGAGCCTGCGCGGACAAGGAAATTTGTCGGGCAATGCCGCTCCTTATATTCTGGTAGATGGAGTGGAGATGGAACTTTCGGATGTAAATCCCAATGATATCGAGAACATCTCTGTGTTGAAAGATGCCGCTGCTTGTGCCATCTATGGTGCGCGTGCCGCTTATGGTGTGATTTTGGTTACCACGAAGAAAGGTGCTGAAGGTAAAATGCGTGCCAATTATCAGGGTACTGTGGGCTGGAGTGCTCCGACTGTACTTCCCGATATGGTCAATTCATTGGATTTCGTAAAATATTGGAATGACGGTGTGAATAATGCCGGTGCTTCCAACCGTGCGTATGGCACTGAGAAGGTAGCTGAGTTGGAAAAGTATATGCGTGACCCGTCAAGTGTGAATCCTTGGGCAGATCTGACACCGGGTCAGTCACTGAATGCCGCTTTCGAAAATTCAGAGAAAGGATTGGGAAATACCGATTATTTCGATCTTCACTATAAGAACTATAGTTTCAAACATAACCACAATCTTAGTTTTAGTGGCGGCAGCAAGGCAGCTCAATACTACGTATCGGGTGGTTACTATAATGAGGAAGGTATCCTACGTTATGCCGATATGAACTATACCCGGTATACGCTGAATGCCAACATCACTTCGGAACTGACCAAGTGGTTGAAGCTAAAATTCAATACTAAATTTATGCATTCGGACAATAAGACTCCGTTTAGTCAGAGTTCTGATTTGGATGGTGGTCTGAGCGAAGGTTTCTACCATAGCTTGGCACGTTTCCGCCCTACGGTATCAGTGATAGATCCTAACGGTCACTTTACCGAACTGTCTATGATTCCTTATCTGCAGAGCGGCACTTATACGGATACGCAGCGCGACCGCTTTAATATAACTACCGGGTTTGAAGTGAAACCGCTGAAGGATTGGAGTATCTTCTTCGATTATACTTACAAGCAGATGAATTTGGAGTATGAGGCTTTGAATGTGGCTCCTTATATTTACGAGCAGGACGGCGTGACACTGACCAAGGTGGCACGTTCGGAACTGGGAGTGGCAAAGGACGGAAAGTTTACCCGTGCTTACTCGCGCACCCGTTATCAGAGTATCAATCTGTATACCAATTATATGTTCTCGCTTGCCGACAAGCACAATTTCATATTGATGGCGGGTTATCAAGAAGAGGATAACAGCTACAGTTGGATGAAGAATTCCATCACCGGGCTTTATTCTACTTCCAATCCCAGTCTTGGTATGGGTACCGGTGACAAGACCGTGGTGGATACTCGTAACGGATGGGCTACCCGTGGTTTCTTCGGACGTGTGAACTATGATTACAAAGAACGTTATCTTGTAGAATTCAATGGTCGTTATGACGGTTCTTCCCGTTTTGCCAAAGGAAACCGTTGGGGCTTCTTCCCCTCCGTATCATTGGGATGGAACATTCATCGTGAAAAGTTTATGGAATCTGCTTCCACTTTCCTCTCCAACTTGAAACTTCGCGGCTCATGGGGATTGTTGGGCAACCAAGCCAATGCCGGGCTTTATACATTTTCTGCCAATATGTCGCTTAACGGTGGATTAGGTGGTTATATCTTTGCTGATGGACGTCATATCTATACCAATCCGGCAGCCGTTATCGACCCTAATACAACTTGGGAAAAAGTGGAAAGCAAGAACATCGGTTTGGATTTCGGCTTCTTCGGCAATGCCTTGACAGGTACTTTTGATGTATTTCAACGTGATACGAAAGATATGTTGGGACCGGGTCAGGACTTTCCTGATATGTTTGGTGCAAGCGCTCCTCAAGCCAATAATGCACGTATGCGCAATCGCGGTTGGGAATTGGCGTTGAATTATCGCGGCATGATTAATAAGGATATCCATTATAGTGTGGGAGCTTCTGTGGCTGATGCAACTTCGGAGGTGACTGCTTACTCCAATCCAACTAACAACAATCCTGCCGGTACTTGGTACGTAGGCCGTAAAGTGGGCGAAATCTGGGGTTATCGTGCCGATGGATTGATTCAGACCGATGAAGAGGCGGCAGAATATAACAGCAAATATGACTTGAGCTATATCAGTGGAAAAGCTTGGGAGCCGGGAGATGTAAAATACAAGGATTTGAACGGTGATAATATCATAAACCGTGGCAACAATCGCTTGGGCGATATGGGCGACCAGACCATTATCGGAAACACCACTCCTCGTTATCAGTACAGTTTCAACGGAAATATCAGTTGGAAAGGGCTCAGCCTGAGCGTGTTCTTCCAGGGCGTGGGCAAACGTGACTGGATGGGAGGCGGAGCTTACTTCTGGGGAAGCGGTCCGTTTGCACAGGTGACAGTGTTTAAGGAACATATGGACTATTGGACTCCCGATAATAAGGGCGCTTACTATCCGAAACCCTACATCCATAGTGCAGGTGCTGTAACGGCTTTCCAAAATAAGAATAAACAGAACAGTGACCGCTATCTGCAGAATGCTGCTTATTGCCGTCTGAAGAACTTGACCTTGAGCTATAATCTGCCTCAGGATTGGGTACATAGAATCGGTCTGCAAAAGTTGCAGGTATTCTTCTCAGGAGAGAATCTGTTGACCTTTACCAAACTGAAAGGTATGTTCGACCCGGAAGCCATCTTCACTCAAAATACATATACCAATGAGGCAGGAAAGAACTATCCGATGAATCGCGTGTTGTCATTGGGCGTAATTGTTAACCTATAAAATCTTAGATAATTTATGAAAACAAGAAATATATTATGGGGTCTGGCACTGACTCTTGGGCTGACTGGCTGCTATGATTTGGACAAAATGCCCGAAGGAGTGCTCTCAACGGCCGAACCGTTTCGCAGTACCGGAGAAATAAGAAACTACGTGGACCGTTTTTACGAAACTGCGCTTCGCGGACAGGGATTCATGGCGGGCGGAGGTGCCGGAATAGCCGGAGATGACGTCTATAGCGACAACATGACATCCAACGCTGCCGATACCCGTTTGATGGGATTGAATGCCTTGAGTAACGCATCTGCTTTGAGTAATTACGAAAAAATCAGGGATGTCAACTTCCTGCTGAATAACGCGGATGAGTGTCCGGAAAAAGGAACTTCCGCTTACAACCAATTGATGGGTGAAGCATACTACTTCCGTGCATGGTACTATTATACAATGTTCGTGAACTATGGCTGCCTTGCTTGGGTAGATACTCCTTTAGATCCGGATTTGAGCGTCATGATGCTGCCACGTGAAAGCCGTACTTTTATAACGGACAAAATCTTGGGCGACCTCGATATGGCTATCTCGCTGATGAACGAACAGTCTAATTCGGCCACCATGCGTCTGCACAAGGATGTGGCACGTGCGCTCAAAAGCGAAGTGGCGCTGTTTGAGGCTACTTGGGAGAAGTATCACTATGCCAAAGAAAAGAATAAAACGAGTAAATTCTATGATACCACGTTGAGTGAGGGTGAATTGAATGCCAAAATAGACAGTTATCTGAC
>CAKUYM010000235.1 GCA_934716785.1 uncultured Bacteroides sp.
TGTCAGGGCAGGGTCTTCTCCGCCTTGCAGCACAAAAGTACGGAATCCCAAACTGTAGCCTTGCTTGCAGCAGTTCAGGATACTTTCCGTTGACAACCGGTAGCGTTCGATATTCGTATTCCCTTTTCGGATGCCGCAATAGTAGCAGTTGTTTCTGCAGCAGTTGCTGACCTCAATCAGTCCGCGGATATAAATCTTGTTGCCGAAATGAAAGCGGCTGACCTCCTGCGCCTGTTTATTGATGTAACGCAGGGTTGCTGCGTCACATTCAGTCAACAGTTGCCGGAGTTCTTCATGCCGTAGCGTTCTTTCCTTCCGCAGTTTATCTATCCATTGTAGCATAGCTCTCTTTCCGTTTGAGAAGCTCCTGTGCCAGTTGGCGGCGTCCGGAAACAATATCATTATGCGTACTCGGACCGGTGATGCATCCGCCCTCACAAGCCATTACTTCAATAAACTGTCCGGCAGCTTTTCCTGTTTTGGCGCAAGCACGTAACAAAGCTATGTTTTTCTTGTTGATGTCCGATATCTGTATTGCATTGATCTTGTCCGCTTCTTCTTTCAGGTAGGCTTTGACTGCTCCCATCACACCGCCTGCCTGTGCAAACCCGTGTGCTTCACGTACAGAGGTATGCAGTATGGAGAATTCTTGCAACTGCTCCAGTTGGATATCCATTCCGTCGAGGATAGAGCCGATTTCTTCAAATGTCAGAATATAGTCTACGGCTTCATCGCGGCGTATCTCTTTGCGTTTGGCTACGCAAGGACCTACGAAGACGATTTTTGCATCCGGATGCTTCTCTTTGGCAATTCGTGCCGTATAATACATCGGCGAACCGGTGGTGGATACGTAAGGCTTCATTCCGGGAATGTGCTTCTCCACCAATTCTATATAGGAAGGACAGCAAGAGGTAGTCATGAATTTCTGTCCCTCTTCCAATTTCTCCAATAATTCATGAGCTTCGTTGCTGGTAGTAGCCATGGCTCCTTCGGCTACTTCAATCACATCGGTGAATCCTATTTCCTTGAAAGCGCTGTACACCTGTCCGATGGAAGTCTTGAATTGTCCGAGGATGGACGGGGCAACGATGGCAACCATCTTTTCACCTTTCCGTATCCGTTGTAGCACATCGAACGTCTGTGAAATCTCAAAGATTGCACCGAACGGGCAAGCATTCATACATTTTCCGCAATAGATACATTTGCTCTCGTCAATGTGCTCTATGCCATGTTCATCTTTGCTGATGGCCTTTACCGGACAAGATTCTTCGCAAGGCACAGGGATATATACGATAGCATGGTAAGGGCAGCTTTTGTGACAGATGCCGCAGCTGACGCACGTGTCATGGTCAATCATGGCCTGACCGTTTTTCTTGAAACGTATCGCGCCCTTCGGGCAGTTCATGTAGCAGCTACGGGCTACGCATCCGCGACAAAGGTTCGTAATCTCATAATTGATTTGTATACAGGAGGAGCATGCCTCGTCAATCACGCACATGATATTCTCCTTGTTCGGCTCGGGACGGCTCAGTGCCATACGTGCATAATCGGAAAGCGGTGTTGCTTCATCGTGTTCGTCTGTCATATCCAGTCCCATCAGTGGAAAAGTCTTGTATCTCCACACCGCCCGTTCTTTGTGTATGCAGCAACGTCCCAGTGGTTTTGACTTCCGCGGGCTCAGCTCGATCGGGAGTCGGTCTATCTTTTCTACTAACTGGTTGTTTTTCCAGAGTTTAACAAGGTCTGCCAGCAACCTGTGCCGGACAATCATAATATTATTCGTAAATGCCATATTTGGTAATAAAGGGGTTGTTAGTTAGCCGGGACAAAGATACGAACAGAATTTCAATATTTAAGCCTTTTGTAACATTCTTGTCTTTTTTTTGTAGCTTCCGCGTGCTATCTTTGTGGTGTGAACAAAAGAAAGAATAGGAGGCAGAGATATGAACAGCAATATTTTAGAACAGCGCAGCCGGTTTGCAATGATTGGTGCATTGATGGTGATTATCAGTTTGGCGTTTTTATTCTATATGGGAAGTTCCTTGGTCAGTTCAACTAAAAAATATCTGGAGCAGATGCAGGCAATAGAGATTTCTTGCATTGAATAATGAGGATTGAGGAAAGAAAAAGGGGAAAGGTGTGATAATCCGGTTAGAATCCGTACTTTTGTGCAACTAAAAATGGAATCTTATGGAAGAAAAGAATAAAGCTTGGAAAACGGTGAGCAGCAAGTACCTGTTCCGTCGCCCGTGGCTGACCGTACGTTGCGAAGATATGTTGCTTCCCAATGGAAATCATATCCCTGAATACTATATTTTGGAGTATCCCGACTGGGTGAATACGATTGCCATAACGAAAGAGGGTAAATTTGTTTTTGTCCGCCAGTATCGTCCGGGAATTGGGCGGACTTGTTATGAACTTTGTGCCGGTGTCTGCGAGAAAGAAGATGCTTCGCCCTTAGTATCCGCCCAGCGCGAACTGTGGGAAGAGACGGGGTATGGAAAAGGAAACTGGCAGGAGTATATGGTGATTTCCGCCAATCCGAGCACTCACACCAATCTGACCCACTGCTTTCTTGCCACTGATGTAGAGCTGATAGATCATCAGCATTTGGAAGCTACCGAAGATCTTTCCGTTCATTTACTCACTTTGGAGGAGGTAAGGAGTTTGCTTGAGAATAATGAAATCATGCAGTCGCTGAATGCCGCACCTCTGTGGAAGTATATGGCTAATTTGTAATAATGTGGCTGACTAACAATAATGGCTTGTCAGTCATTTTGTCAGTTTGTCTCTGCCAAAGGAGCACATGTTTTTTTTGGCACGCTTTTCGTAGTATACTAAGTGTTGCGTCTGAAGAAACGGGCGACATCTAACTATTATAATGTATAACTAAAATATAAAAAAACAACTATGAACATTAAACCATTAGCAGACAGAGTGCTTATCCTCCCTGCACCTGCAGAAGAAAAAACAATTGGTGGTATCATCATTCCTGATACAGCAAAAGAAAAACCTTTGAAGGGTGAAGTTGTGGCAGTAGGTCACGGTACGAAAGATGAAGAAATGGTATTGAAAGTTGGCGATACGGTTCTTTATGGCAAATATGCCGGAACAGAACTTGACGTAGAAGGTACAAAATATCTTATCATGCGTCAAAGCGATGTTCTCGCTGTTTTGGGTTAATTAAAATAGTAGTATAAACTTTTAAATAGGAAATAAAGAGATGGCAAAAGAAATATTATTCAATATCGATGCCCGTGATCAATTGAAAAAAGGTGTCGATGCTTTGGCAAATGCAGTAAAGGTAACTCTTGGTCCGAAAGGACGTAACGTTATCATCGAGAAGAAATTCGGTGCTCCGCATATCACAAAAGATGGTGTGACAGTGGCAAAAGAGATTGAGTTGGCAGATGCTTATCAGAATACCGGTGCGCAACTGGTAAAGGAAGTTGCTTCCAAGACTGGCGATGATGCCGGTGACGGTACAACTACTGCAACTGTTCTTGCTCAGGCTATCGTAGCTGAAGGTTTGAAGAACGTGACTGCCGGTGCAAGCCCGATGGATATCAAACGTGGTATTGACAAAGCTGTTGCCAAAGTGGTGGAATCAATCAAGGCACAAGCAGAAACTGTAGGTGACAACTATGAAAAGATAGAACAGGTTGCTACTATTTCTGCAAACAACGACCCGGTAATCGGTAAATTGATTGCTGACGCTATGCGCAAAGTATCCAAAGACGGTGTAATCACTATTGAGGAGGCAAAAGGTACCGACACTACTATCGGTGTAGTGGAAGGTATGCAGTTCGATCGTGGCTATCTGTCAGCTTACTTCGTTACTAACACGGAAAAGATGGAATGTGAGATGGAGAAACCTTACATCTTGATTTATGACAAGAAGATTTCTAACCTGAAAGATTTCTTGCCTATCCTCGAACCGGCTGTACAGACAGGTCGTCCTCTGTTGGTTATTGCAGAAGATGTAGATAGCGAAGCATTGACCACATTGGTAGTAAACCGTCTGCGTTCTCAGTTGAAGATTTGTGCAGTGAAAGCTCCGGGCTTCGGCGACCGTCGTAAGGAGATGCTTGAAGATATCGCAGTGCTGACCGGTGGTGTTGTTATCAGCGAAGAAAAAGGTCTGAAACTGGAACAGGCTACTATCGAGATGTTGGGTTCTGCCGACAAGGTAACTGTTACTAAAGATTATACTACGATCGTGAACGGTGCCGGCAACAAAGAGAACATCAAGGAACGTTGCGAACAAATCAAGGCACAGATTGCTGCAACCAAGTCTGATTATGACCGTGAGAAATTGCAGGAACGCCTTGCCAAATTGTCAGGCGGTGTAGCAGTTCTTTACGTAGGTGCTGCTTCTGAGGTTGAGATGAAAGAAAAGAAAGACCGTGTGGATGATGCATTGCGTGCAACTCGTGCCGCTATCGAAGAAGGTATCATTCCGGGTGGTGGTGTTGCCTACATCCGTGCTATTGATAGCATCGAAGGCTTGCAGGGTGACAATGCTGATGAAACAACCGGTATCGGTATCATCAAACGTGCCATCGAAGAGCCGCTTCGCGAAATTGTAGCTAATGCCGGTAAAGAAGGTGCAGTGGTTGTTCAGAAAGTGCGTGAAGGTAAGGGTGACTTCGGTTACAATGCGCGTACGGATGTTTATGAAAACTTGCACGCTGCCGGTGTGGTAGACCCTGCTAAGGTTGCCCGTGTAGCCTTGGAAAATGCAGCTTCTATCGCTGGTATGTTCCTGACTACTGAATGTGTTATCGTAGAAAAGAAGGAAGACAAACCTGAAATGCCGATGGGCGCTCCCGGAATGGGAGGTATGGGCGGAATGATGTAATTCCTGTCTTCTTGAAAATGAATATAAAAGCCGCTTTCGGAATTTCCGAAAGCGGCTTTTTTTTTATTACTGCTCTGAATCTTTAAAGATTCTTTCTGTAATCCATCTATTCTATAAATTTGTAGTGTACTGAATAAGTTGCCACTTCTTAAATGGAAAATCGATCAGCCTTACAATGGCAGTTACTTTTTCTACTAACTCCATCCATATTATATTGTATAATGAAATCTCCATTGACATTTTGAACATGGTCCGTGGTGCTATTTGTTTTCCAGTTGAAATTCATAAAGTTCGCCTTTTATTTCTACCTCTATGTTTTTTCGATGCTAAGTGTCTTTTCTCGGCCTATATAATTATATACATCTGGGCTTTTGTCGTTCTCGGATGAGGGCGTGTGAGAGTGATATTTGTGGGCTCGTGCCATGAGGCAATTGGGAAGTTTGTGGGATTTTCTACTTTTTTGGGGTGTTGTGAAATAATACTGCTCCTATATCATATTATTCTTATGCATAAAGGAGTTTAAATAGTGTTGCACAGACTGAATTATTGGATAAATATCATTTAACACTGTTTAAAGGAAAAGCTCCAAAATTGCCGGTTTCATTTGTCATCTCATATGGTTTTAAAATATAATTATATTAGGGATGAAAATACGATAGAGAGGGGGCTTGAGTGATTTTTGCCTTAAATAGCTTCTATAAATAAGAAAATACCAAGTACTACAAGAACTTAGTACTTTTTATCACCGTTTTGCTGTTAAAAAATATATATAGTGATTAAAATGTTCACTATCTCTATTTGATATACAATGTTTATTAACACTTTCCATTTTGGTATTGTGCTATGGAGCAAAAGTATGTATTCTTTAGGTGAAAAACAACAAAAAGACACATTATTTTTATGTAATCGCTATAAAAAATCGTAGAAAAAGTAAAATAAAATAACGTTTTCTTCATAAAAATAGGATTTGATGCAAAAACACTACAAATGCAATATTTTGTATTAAGTTCTTGTAGAACTTATCTAAATGTTAATATGAGATTTAAATGCTTTAGGGCTATTTTATAACTTAAAAGGAGATTTATGAAAAAAAGATTAACGCTGCTATTGGGATGCCTTCTTATAGGCATTGGATCGATAACGGCTCAGACACTGAAAATCACAGGTATTGTCCTTTCTGAGGATGATAAGCAACCTGTTGTGGGAGCTTCTATTATGGTAAAAGGGACCGAACTGGGAACTATTACTGATGTTGATGGTCGTTTTACATTATTGAATGTGCCCAAAACGGCAAATCTTTTGCAGATTTCTTTTGTTGGAATGAAGACTGAATTGGTACCCATAAAACCAGTGCTTAGAGTGCTTATGAAGTCAGATTCACAATTGGTGGACGAGGTTGTGATTGTGGGATACGGCTCTGCCAAAAAATTAGGTTCAGTCGTTGGTTCTGTGACAACCGTTAATAGTGAAAAGATAGCCAACAGACCGGTTGCTAATGCAGGCGATGCATTGCAAGGGCAAATTGCCGGGTTGCAAGTCTTTACTCCAAGTGGCGAACCCAGTGAAACAGTGGTAATGAGATTGCGCGGAGTCAGTTCTATCAATTCAAATACAGAACCTCTTTTTATATTGGACGGCTCGCCTATTTCATCCGGTGCATTTACTTCGCTGAATCCTAATGATATTGAAAGCATAACAGTATTGAAAGATGCTTCCTCTACTGCCATCTATGGTTCACGTGCTGCTAATGGAGTAGTGATAATGACCAGTAAGAAAGGAAAGATGGGGCAGAAAGCCAAAGTGACGGTCAGTGCTCAATATGGATGGTCAGAAATGACGGGTGATAATATTACCATGATGAATA
>CAKUYM010000236.1 GCA_934716785.1 uncultured Bacteroides sp.
ATTATGAATATCCTGCAGAACATTCGGTTTGCCGCCATTACGGTGTACGCACTGACCGCTACAAACTGATTCATTTCTATAATGACGTTGATTGCTGGGAATTATATGATTTGCAGGAAGATCCGCAAGAAATGAATAACATCTACGGGAAAGAGGGGACAGAAGAGCTGACCAAACAATTGAAAGAAGAACTTCTGAAACTTCAGGTTCAATACGATGACCCTATTCGTAACGTTTATAAAGAGAATTAGAAGTTGGCAACAAATAGTTTCTATCTCGAACTTAAGCTTCTGTCTCCTGCGTTAGAAACTGTAGTTCCTTATACAATCTGTGCAAGGACACTGTAGTGTCTTATATAGGAAACGCGCAACATTCTTATACGAACGGGCTGAGTTCTGTATTGAAATGAGGACTACTCAATAGACAAAAAGATAGTGACGGTATACTTTCGGGATACCGTCACTATTTGCTTAGTATATCGCCACCATCTTTATCGGATATCACCACTATCTTTACCGTATATCGTCATTATCTTTACCCTTTACCGGAATATCGTCATTATCTTTTTCTTCTTTTACTTCAATAAGAACTCATCAATTGCTTTTTTGTAAGTCGCCTTGTCAGCGGCTCCCCGGAAAAGTTGCGGGTCTCCTTTCATCGGGATGAACACGAATAATGGAATGCTGGTTGCGTTAAATAAGGCAGCCAGTTCTTTCTGCTTATCCACATTTACCTTATAGATAGTTATTTTTCCGGCATATTCCTTTGCCAATTCTTTCATGATAGGGGCCGTCAGGCGGCAAGGACTACACCAGTCTGCATATAAATCTATGATAGCAGGTTTGTTTCCTTTGTATTTCCACTCCTTTGATTTCTCAAAATCAAAGACATCTTTCAGAAACATTTCCTTATTCATGACGATGACCTCACCATTATTGTTACCGGTTGTCTCTTTTTTATCTTGAGTGACTTCTGCCTTATCATGGTAAGCATATACGATTACGCTTATCATGACAAGAGCCACCATTGCTAATACTTTCTTCATTCGTTATCCTTTCTTATATGTAATGTTTCTCGATAGCTCCTTGTAATTCCATGCTATGAATTACTCCGGAGTGCCGCCACACTGCTTCTCCATCCTTGAATATTATAAAGGTGGGCACGGCCTGTATGCGATATTTGGTTGCCAGTTCTTCGTGCTGGTCCACATCTATTTTCACAATGCGGGCTTTGTCACCTACATTTAGTTTCAGCTCTTCCAGCACTGGTTTCATGGCTTTACACGGTCCGCACCATTCGGCAAAGAAATCAACCAAAACGGGTACCGGTGACTTTATCAACTCTTCAAATTTTTCCATAATCTTTCCTTTCTTAAAGTTAAGTGACAGCCATTGAAGGCTACAAATATAAATACTATCTCATTATATAACGGAAAAAGAACTGTTTTTGTTCATGAGATAGTAGTATAAAACTTATAATCGAAAATAATGTTCGCAAAAAATGTGAAGATTGGAATGAAAGAACTATCTTTGTTGCTGAAATAAAAACAGTTGACGAGATGGAAAAAGTGATAGAATATGAGTAAAAAAACTTTCCGTCCGACATGGTGGCAAATAATATGCTCCCTGCATGCCCGACACATCCGGGGGCGATTCTGAAGGAAGAAATCGAATATCGGGGGATTTCTCAGAGGCAGTTGGCAAAAGATATGGGAATTGCTTATTCTGCTTTAAATGAAATTCTGAACGAGCGTAGGCCTTTGACTGAGAAAACGGCACTGCTTTTTGAAGCTGCTTTGGATATTGATGCCGAACCTTTATTGCGTCTCCAAATGAGGTATAATATACAGACTGTTCAAAAAGACCGTTCTTTTATGGAACGATTGGCTCAGGTTAAGAAGGTGGCCGCGATTCTTTGAGGCTTTTAATTGGGAGCATGAGAATATAAAAAATGGATAACGAACGGATGATATAATTTCATTGGACTTCGTTATCCATTTCTTTTTATAAATATTTCTTCTGTTTATTCTGCAAGGGTCAACTCATTGATGATATGGGATGCTCCTGCAAACTTGTCAATAATGAAGAGCGTATAACGGATGTCTACACAAGCAGCGCGCTGTGATGAAGGGCGGAAAGCAATGTCGCCTGTCAGTCCTTCGTAGTTGCGGTCGAAAGCTGTTCCTACCAACTGACCCTTGGCGTTGAATACCGGGCTGCCGGAGTTTCCGCCGGTGTTATCTGTATTTACAATGAAGCACACCGGCATTTCACCGTTTTTGCCATAGCGCCCATAATCTTTGGCTGCATATAACTCCTTTAATTTCCGAGGTACCACAAATTCCCAGTTGTCGGGATCTTCCTTCTCCATCACCCCTTTGAGAGTGGTATGTGCATCATAAACAGCTCCGTCGAATGGCTCATAAGAAAGCACTTGGCCGTATGTCAACCGCAGAGTAGAGTTGGCGTCCGGATAGATAGGAAGACCTTTCTCCTGCTTCATATCCATCATCCCTTTCACCCACACTTTATGAGCGGCATCATAGTTCTGATTAGCCTCTTTCATAGCGATGGCTGTTTTCAGTATCCCGTCAGTGATGGAATATTTGAACAGAATCATCCAGTCGTATCCTATTTTATAAAGACTCGGTTTGTTGATAAACTTTTCAAAATTCTTGGGGTTGCCAAAGATAGAATGTTCGAAACACTCATCGACGAAAGCGTCAATATTTCCCTTAAAGCGGGAGTTGATAATTTCAAAGATACTGATCCGCTGTTCTGCCGGAATATACTTAGCGTAAGTTTTCAGCATCTCTTTGCCAACCATCTTTTCCACTTCCGGGAAAGGAATAGAGGCAAAATACTCCTCACCCTCTTTTTTCAGTTTTTGGGCAGCTTCCTTTATCTTCTCTTTGTCTTTCGACTTCAAGGCGGCAACAATCTCCATGGTAGAAGGGATGCGCATAAAATCGAGAGCGGTCACCAATGCTTCGTTTAACGCCTGCTGATGATAAAGAGCATCACGGCGGTGGGCAACGATGGAACGGATTTCATCAAATGCTTTCTGATAGGAATCATTCCCCTGTGCACGACCGCGTGCCAGCAATTCTTCCTGTTGCGCGCGTTTTGTATCTAAAACATTCAGACGTATCAGCCCTTCATTCATACCGATGGCATTCTTCCAGTAATTGGCAGATGAAGCATACTTGCTGGCATAATGGATACGCACGGCAGGGTCTTTCAACATCTGTTCCATCAGTATTTTCTGACGGGCTCCGCGTACATGCTGGCGCATGAAGTTGGTGGTCTGCATGCGTTCTTCCACTTCATCGGAAATCATGTATCGCCAATTGCGTCCGGGGAATCCCATGACAAAGGTGAAATCGCCTTCCTGCACTCCGGCAAGGCTGATGGTCAGGTGCTTCTTTACTTTCAAGGGAACGTTGTCCTTGGAATAAGGTGCCGGCTTTCCATCCTTATCCGCGTAAATACGGAAAAGAGAAAAGTCGCCCGTGTGGCGCGGCCACATCCAATTGTCCGTGTCGGCTCCAAACTTTCCCACAGAAGAAGGCGGGGCACCAACCATACGGATGTCGCTGTACACCGTCTTGACAAACATATAGTATTTGTTGCCACCATAGAATGCCTTAAGTTCCAACTGGGTTGCGGGGGTAACTTCTATATTCTCGGCTTTGGCAAAGCGGTCTGCCACTTTAGCAAGATAACTTGGCGACAGATAATTGACGCCCTCCGGATCCGGATCTTTCTTTAGTTGCTCATTGACGTAGTCGGTCACATCGAGAATACGGTCGATATATGTGACGGTCAGTCCCGGAGTGGGAAGTTCCGCTTCGCGGTTCATTGCCCAGAAACCGTCAGTCAGGTAGTCATGCTCTACATTGCTGTGCTGCTGGATAGAGCTATAGCCGCAATGATGGTTGGTCAGCACCAACCCTTCGGACGAAATCACTTCTCCTGTGCATCCTCTGCCAAAGTGTACAACTGCATCTTTCAAGGAAAGGCCGTTTGCGTTGTATACCTCTTCTACAGGAATCTCCAGACCAAGTTCACGCATGGCAACAGCATTCTGAGTCTTCAGATCAGTCAGCATCCACATGCCTTCGTCGGCATGGATGCTGAGAGTTGCCAATGAAAATATAGCAAGTAAGGTTCTTTTCTTCATTATTCAACAATTGTCATTTCATTAATCAGATGTTCGCAGTTGCCTAATTTCTCAAGGATGAACAGAACATAACGAATATCCAGATTGATGCAGCGTTGCAGATTATTGTCAAAATTGATGTCACCGCTCAATGATTCCCAGTTGCCGTCGAAAGCACAGCCGATCAGTTCGCCGTTCTCGTTCAGTACCGGGCTGCCGGAGTTACCGCCGGTGATGTCGTTGGTAGAAAGGAAGCACACCGGCATATCACCGTTAGGCAAGGCATAACGTCCGTAATCTTTCTTTTCTATCAACTCTTTCAGTTTGGCGGGCACAACGAATTCACGATCTTCGGGATTTTCTTTTTCAAGAATACCTTTTGTCGTAGTGTAGTAGTTGTAGTGTACACCGTCTTTCGGGTTATAAGGTTTCACGTTGCCGTAAGTCAGACGGATTGTAAAGTTGGCATCCGGATAAGACGGTACAGGCAACTTCATCTCGCCAAGACCGCGAATGTATGTCTTGTGCAGCAAATCCAGTTCGTTATCCATATCTTTCAGTTGCGAAACTATTTTCTCGAACAAGTCATACTTAGACTGGCAGTATTGCAGGGCGAGGTCATTGTCGATAGCTTTTACAGTCGGTTTCTTGATGAACTTTTCAAAGTTGGCACGGTTGGAGAAGATAGAATTATCGTACATATCATCGATAAACTTGTTATAGTCGCCCTTGTATTTCTGTTCGATAACTTTATAGATAGACGGACGCTGGTCGGCAGGAATCATCTCCGCATACAGTGGGAACAGGACTTTTGCCACCTTGCGGTCTACTTCATGATCGTAGTCCTTATTGTGTATTTCATCGTATGTCTCCTTCAGGGATTCTATGCGTGCTTTGATTAAAGAATCATTCTTCTCCACCAACGCTTCCCGTGTTTTTGACAACATCGTGTTGCCAAATTCGATTGCTCCGAAGAATGTCTCTCTCAAGCAGGTGAACTGATAGTTGAGAGGTGCGGTCTTAGCAATCAGGTCATCAATCTTCTTAACAACTTCCGCATATTCGGTGTTGTTCTTCTCCTTTGCGAATTGGGCAAACTTGGCTTCTTGCGCAGCTTTTGTGCCCAATACATCATTGTCGATAATCGCTTTGTTCATACCGATAGAATTCTTCCAATAGTTGCTGGAACCGGCATATTTGTTGGCATATTGGATACGGATCTTATCACTGGCATTCATCACTTCTTTCAAAACCTCCTGACGAGCGCCACGGATACGGATGCGCGGCTCGTTCTCTGCTTCCATGCGTTCTTTGACCTCCGATACGGTCAGATAGCGGCTTGTGCTTCCGGGGAATCCCATAATCATTGCGTAGTCTCCCTCTTTCAAACCTTTGATGGAGATGGACAGATGTTTCTTCGTTTTCAGCGGTGTGTTAGAGGCACTGTATTCTGCCGGCTCACCGTTGGCGTCCGCATAAATACGGAACATGGAGAAGTCACCCGTGTGGCGGGGCCACATCCAGTTATCCGTTTCTCCACCGAACTTACCTACGGAAGAAGGCGGTGCGGCCACCATACGTACATCCGGGTATATCTTCTTATAAAACAAGTAGAATCTGTTGCCGGCATAAAAAGGAAGCGCCTGCGGCACAATGCCTTTTTTATCTTTTAAGTCACTTTTTGAGTAAAGTTCCGTAGCCAATTTCTGAAGGAACGCACCGGTGAATGATTCGGACTCAGTGATTTCTTTGGCGGCAATCTTAGCATTGACAATATCAGTGATGTCCTCAATGCGTTCGATAAACGTGAATTTCAGTCCCGGAGTAGGGAGCTCCTTATCTCTGGACGTTGCCCAGAAACCATCGGTCAGATAGTCATGTTCTACACTGCTATGCTGCTGGATAGAGGCATAACCACAGTGGTGATTGGTCAGAATCAAGCCTTCGGGCGAGATGATTTCTCCTGTACATCCGCCGCCGAATATGCCGACAGCATCTTTCAGAGATACGCCATTGGGGTTGTATAGATCTTGGGCTTCCAATTTCAGGCCCTGTTTCTTCATCATATCAATGGAATGTTGCTGTTGCATCAGTTGTAATAACCACATTCCTTCATCTGCTTTGGCGGAACATACGCTCAGCGCAGTCAATGCCAATAAATAAAGTTTTAGTCTGTTCATTTAATTTTTCAGTGATAAAATAAATATGTTGATTGTATAGTATAATTTCTTAAGAATATTTCTTTGGGGCATTTTCACTCTCAGTTCTCTATTTCCAACTCTCCACGTTTTAAAGCCTCCATGATATTGGCCGGAGGACGCTGGTTCATCAACTCGTTCTTCATAAAATCCATGTATGGAGCTACGTGCTTGAAGAACTGATGGTATCCCTTGCACAAGTAATTCAAACCGGGCTCTCCTTCCGATGTCCGGCTGAAACGGTTCTTCGGACATTCCCCGTTGCAGGCAAAAAGGAACTCGCATTCCTTGCATTGGGTGGGGAGAGACTGGTATTTCATATTTCCGAATTTATGTTGGCGTTCGCTGTGCATCATTTCC
>CAKUYM010000237.1 GCA_934716785.1 uncultured Bacteroides sp.
GAAAGCGTGAGTGTGGACGGTCTCGGCACTTTCCGCATGGTGATGGTGGCCCGCGGCAACGGCGTGGAAACGTCGGACGAGGTCTCCGCGGCGCAGGCCACGCTCACCGTCCGGTTCCAGCCTGCGACGACCAAGAACCATAACCGTACCCTCGCCACCCGCTCGATGGTGACCGGCGCCAAATGCGCCCGCTACGACAAGCTTGTTTCCATGCCGGGCAGCGATGGCGGCGGTACCTCCGACGGCAGTAACCCGTCGGGCGGTGGCGGCAATGAGGGAGGCGGTGAGACACCGGATCCTGCATCGTAAACGTTTCCCGATGCGATGGCATGATACACAAAATGTAAACGACGACAGACTCTATCAGAGTTAATCGGACTAAGACACGACTTGACTGGAACACGACCTGACTAAGACACGACTTGACTGGCTAAACCAGATTTGACTAAACGGATTTAACTAAACTAACAATTATCCACTGACGTATGCGAATTATCAACTTGATCGTGGTGCACTGCAGTGCCACGCGGGAGGATTCTACACTCTCACCAGAGGCTTTGGACCTGATGCACCGGCGTCGCGGGTTTAACGGGACAGGCTACCATTACTACATCCGCAAGGATGGAACATGCCGCCTCACCCGTCCCCTCGAACGCATCGGAGCCCATGCGAAAGACTTCAACGCTCACTCGATAGGCATCTGTTATGAAGGTGGTCTGGACTGCCGGGGACGCCCGGCAGATATCCGGACTACGGCACAGCGGGCCACGCTCCGGCAACTCGTCCGGCAGTTGCAAGAGAGATTCCCCGGCTGCCGGGTGTGCGGACACCGTGACCTATCACCGGACCTGAACGGTAACGGCGAGATAGAACCGGAAGAATGGATAAAACAGTGCCCATGCTTCGATGCCGCAAAGGAGTTCGGATAACTCCCGGCAGGCAGGGAATGCGGAAAACACAGAGTAAACACAACTATTTAAAGAATAGAAAGGAGGTAGATTATGGCAATGAAGAAAGGACTTTGGGATACAATCCTGAAAGTGGTTATCGCAGTGGCTTCGGCTTTGGCAGGCGTTTTGGGCGCTAATGCGATGAATTTGTAAGAAATGCCTGGTAGGTGAAAAAGTGCCTTCGGCAGATTAATTTTAACCGGCTGCCGGAGGCCTTTCAGACATGAAAATAAGACTGAACCGATTTATTAAACTATTCATTTTAAAAAACGACAATTTATGAATAAACTATATCTACACAAAAACAAAATGAGACTGGGACAGTTGCCTTTCATAAGGGTAATGTTTGGCCTTCTCTTTTTTTCTGCTTCCATGCATGGGCAATCTACGAATACAATCTCATTGGATGTGCCGCAGGTTGTCCCGGTCTCTCCCATGGTGGCTGCCATGGAAAAATATCAGTCCTATCCGGTAAGCCACTGTACGGGCATTCCGGACATAACGGTACCATTATATGAGATTGTGGCGAGTGAAGTGACAATCCCTGTTACATTGTCTTATCATTCTTCCGGTTTGAAGCCGAAAGAGCGCAGCGGTGTCGCCGGAACGGGATGGACGTTGAACCTGGAACCTTCAGTAAGCCGCCATATCAATGGTGTGGCGGACGATAAATACAGGGAAGGCTGGTTTTACGTGGCAGGTGCCCAAGTTCCCTGGCAATCGGACCAACAGATGGAATTTTATGAAAAGCGGGCGAATAACGAGACTGATATACGTCCGGATAAATTCATTTACAAATTGCCTCATGGTGGGGGTAGCGGCTATTTTCGCACGCGTCACACACCTATGTGGACGGTTCCCCGCAACAACGACCTGGTGAAGTGGAATTATGACGACACGATGAATATTACGGACGAGAACGGCCTGCGATATTATTTTGGAGGAACCTGTGAGAAAACAGGGGATGACATCACCCGCTGGCTGTGCAGCTCCATCTGTTCCGCACGGCATCCGGAGCAGCAATTGGTGAGCTTCTCTTATCTTTCGCCCGTGCATTTCACCAATCCGAGCTCGTATTACAATTTGAACGGACAGTTGATATTCAAAGCTATAGACCAGCCTAATCGGGAGACGCTATTGGTAGACGGTACTTCCTGTTATCGTGTTTGTCCTCCGGATGATTACCAATTTTCGGAAGAGATCAAAGAAGCCAGGTTGGAAAGTATCAGCCGGGATGAAGCCGGTGTCGGTTTTTCAGAACCGTCCCATTATACTGTCGGTGACATTGAGGCGGCTTTTGTGTCAGGAGTCGATTTTCTTGATAACCATTTATCTGTCAGTTATAAGCGTGTCGGGCGTGACGGCGCCACCTATAGCACGGTGCTTGACGAGATGAAGGTAAAAGACGGAGACGGAATGCTGGTACGTGCGATCAAATTTTATATCACTCCGTATAATGACAACACATCACTGACGAAGCTGGATTCGGTGCGTATCTCCTCACCCGGGGTGGAAGATCGCGTATGGTCTTTCGATTATGGAGATGTCCGTCGTGTGCCCTCGATCTATACGACCTCCGTAGACCATTGGGGATTCTGCAACGGTCCGGAAAACAGCGGACAAGGTAAGCTCCCGGATATACGGGAAGTGGTTTCGCTCGATCTTAGCGGTTTTTCGGACATGCATAGTTTTGTTGTGAATTATCCGGGTGTCAACCGTAATCCCAGTCCGGGTTATGCAGGGCTTGGTGTTCTATCCCGGATAATTGATCCGCAGGGGGTACAGACCCGCTTCAGTTATGAAGGAAACTATGGTGCTTTCCGGGACAGTCGCAAGGACGCGTCCCACCGGGATTATCTTCATCCTGTAGGCGGTTTGCGTGTTTCCTCGGTTGAAAGTTATGCCCCTCATACCAACCGGCGGATCAGGAAGAGTTATCAATACGGTCTGACCATTCCGAACGTTCCGAATTATGAACCGGTCTGGGGTGGTGGCGCCATCAGGCACATAGTGACACAGCGCGATTATCAGTCGGATGGGATTGCCATCTATAGAGATCCTGCAACCGATGCGGACTGGAAAGAGGAACTGACGATTTATGGCTCCATGCCAGTCTCCAATATTACGTTGCATGACGGTAGTGCTGTCATGTACAATGTGGTGTCGGAGAAGACTTGGGGGGATGACGGTACTCAAACCACTACCATGTACTATTACGATGTGGAACGTCATGCTTTTGAAGACCTGTTGGTATGGGACGATAGTGATCCTTCTGGTTCCGTGAAACAATTTGTGGACGAATCCATTACCGAAGAGACAGAAGCTTTGGTGCGTCGCAAACCCTACTATTCGCATGAACCTTCCGGAGATTTCATCTATGGTAAAAGCAACCGGTTGTACGGTGCTTTGCTTCGCACGGAATATTACCGTGGCAGCGAACTGGTTTCAGTGGTGGAGAATAGTTATTCAGCAAAGAAGATTGAAAGCCAGCAAATACAGATATTGGTACCCGAACGGCATATTATCACAGGTTGGAAAGAGTTTGAGGAGAGTGTTTATTACGGTGATTATTCTGTCTTTACTACTCATTACGAAAATTTGGATATAGACACGTACCGGCAGTTGGATAAGGAAGTTACCAAGCGATATTATACTTCCGAAGGTAAGCGGCATGTTTTCACCACCGAGAAGCGGTTTGCGTATGATTACGACTTTTTTGACCCCGGTTTTTCCTTAAAGCCCCGGCGGGTGGAAACCATGCGGAGTGACAGTACGACGGTGGTGGATACTTATGACTATCTGCTCAATTATCCCGCTATTCTTTCCTACCATAAGCATATGGAGGGAGACAACAATCGGGAAAGCCGTATTCTTTTTAATACGGGTACTTGCCTTCCGCAGAAAGTGCAGTCGCGTACGGATAAACAGGCGAATTTTCGGGACGAAGTGGTTTACCGCCGCTATGACGCATCCGGCAATGCTGTCGAGATAGCTGGAAAGGATGGAACTCCCGTCAGTTTCCTCTGGAGTTATAACAACTGTTTCCCCATTGCAAGAATAGAGAATGCGACAATCGATGAGGTATGCGCAGCTTTGGAGATTGAGTCGGCCGATGAATGGACATACGATAGTGTCCCGGGTTCCGATGTGCGGGTCAGAATCGGCTCTTTAAGAGAGAAACTTCCCGATGCACGCGTTACTACCTACGAATACGTTTCTCTGCACGGTGTGACGGCAATTACCGATCCTAACGGTGTCACCACCCGCTTCGATTATGATAATTACAGCCGACTGACCGGCAGCTATTATCTGGATGCAAACGCCCGTAAAGTAATGTTGCAGAAGTATGTTTATCATTTCGGAAAATAAAAGGAATACAGGAAAACTGGATAATTTAAAAACTGACAAAACTGGAAATTATGATACGAAAATTATTCTTATTGATGTTATTTGCGACTTGTTCGTACAGCTTGTTCGGACAGTCTTCCTACTATCACCGCATGGAAACGGCGATAGATCTCGGGGTTCATGACAGTGCGTTCAACTGTGAAAAGGCGTTTGATACGCGCAATTATTCGGATGATTATATTCTCTCCCCAAATAAGATCCCCGATTATGTATTCGGCAATGATGTATTCTTTAAGTTGACGCTGACACGCTCCTTGGATCTGTATATTCGGAGAAACGATTATTTGGTAGACTATGTTTTTATTCATCTGTTGGACGCTTCGGGGAACGAGGTGGATTGGATTGATCTGAATAGTGCGGATTTTTTTATCGCCTTACTTCCTGGTACATATTACATAGTTGCCGAAACTGCCAATAGCGAATCAGGAAAGGTTGTACATGAAGGACTTGTCACTTTGGAAATAACTGGGGAAGAGCGTGCTGTCGGCGAAGACTTTTATTATCCGATGGACCTTGGCAGTTTTGGTAGTGAGTTCTCTGTATCACATAGAGATAACGTCTCCAATTACGAATCTGACTATGAACCGGGTGTAGGTCCGTGGGACGATTATCATGACATGGTACACCGTTTCACTCTTTCACATCCGGTGCAGTTGAAGCTGGAAAATTCTTTGGAAGGTGCCCATACCCAATTGAAGCGTTGGGAGGATGATGTGGTGGAACCGATATATACCGTTTCAAATAATCTATTGTATTATGAATTGGACCCCGGCACTTACTATATCCATACGTGGGCGCTTGGCTGGGGCTATCTCTGGCAAACCCTTTCCCTTACGGGTATTCCGCTTCCGGTGGGGAACAGCTTTTCTTCACCTATTGATATCGTAGGTGAATATTATGGTACAGCTTTTTACTACGACCATACGTTTGATACTTCTGTCTTTACATATAGTAAAGAATCTGCGAAAGCGGGAAATGAGGTCTATTATCGCATTACGTTTACAGAACCGATGGGTTTGGATATCTCTAACTGCGGTTCTGAAGTATATGATACCTATCTGATGATATACTCTTCAAACAAGGAACTGCTATATACGAACGATCGTACCGAGGGCAGAGGAGCCTGTGAGAATGTGGAGCATGCCTATCTCCAGATTCCTTATCTTTCTCCGGGTACCTACTACATCGTTGTGGACGGTTCAACTAACGGAAGCATAAATTTGTTTATAAATGGAGTATTGTCCGGTCCTATCGGTGACGATCCGGATACTGCTATTGATGCGGGTACCTATGGCAGCAGCTTTCTGTTTACCGATACTCGTGATACTTCCGGATATACGGACTGTACGGGGCATACTTCCTTCCCTGGTAAACCCGGCAATGACGTATTTTATAAATTCACGCTGACTTCCCCGCTGGATCTGATGATTAGTCATTGTGGTTCTGTATTGACAGATACCTATCTTAGCCTGTTGGATGCTGATGGTGAGACTCTTTATTCGAACGACAGTTATGCAGGTGAAGAGCAGTGCGGAAGTCCGGAGAATGCCCTGATAAAAGTTGATAATCTTCCTGCAGGAACATATTATGTCATTTCCGAAGGAAATATTGAAAATGGCTTTGTCACTATAAATATTGAAGGGACCGTAAGTTCTCAAGATTCGCTGTCTCTTACATCTACCCAACCGTATGTACTTTCGTACGTTCCGACAGTTGCTACGGATGATGTCCTTTCTTTAGCGGATACTGAAGTCCGCCATGAAATTCAGTATTACGATCATTTCGGTAACCCTACAGTCAAAGTTCAGCACGGCTTTACCCCTTTGGGGCATGACCTGATCACGTTGCAGGACTATGATGCGTTGCACCGGCCCGGCAAACTCTGGCTTCCTGTGTCGTGTGGCAGCAGTGACGGATCTTATGTGAATCCCGGCAAATTGTCGCAAACCGCCCGTTCCTTTTCTCTTTACGGCATGGATTCACATCCCTACAGCCTTACTGTGTATGACGGCTCCGCGTTGAACGAGGTAGTGGAGGAATATGGTCCCGGCAAGAACTGGCATACTACGGGACATTCCGTAAAGAATGACCGCATGACGAATGTTTTGTCGCCCGTCCGTCTTTATGGTGTGGATGAAAATTTCTCGCTTACAATGTCCGGCCTTTATTCTCCGTGCATGCTGGATGCTGTCCGTACTACCGATGAGGACGGAAATGTATCTTACGTGTTCAAGGACAAAACCGGTCGAACGCTTCTGACCCGGCAGATGAACGGTGACGAAGCTCATGATACCTATACGGTATATGACAATTACGGTAATGTCCGCTT
>CAKUYM010000238.1 GCA_934716785.1 uncultured Bacteroides sp.
GGCATCAACCTCTACATACAAAAGGAACAACTTACATTATTGGATGATGAAGGACATCCGTCCCTCTTTGCTCCGATAATGATAGCCACTCTTTCGACCCTCAATATGCTCCTATTGAAGTAAAAACATTCCGATTATCACATGACCGTTTTCTTTGTATTGATAATGATGCATATCATATTGGCGCATCAATTAAGGATTTGGGAAAGAAGTGGTTTGCCTTCTCTAAGATGAAAATATTGACAATATTGACACCCGAAGAACTGGTGGAAAGAATCAACAGAGGATAAGAAACATTTATAGCTTACTGTTGTTACTATGTGTATGCGTAAGAAAATAAGATTTTTCCTTTGCTTCCTTCCTACTACGGCATCGGAGGAAGATTTAGCGAATGCGATATTTGAGTGTTTGGACAAAAGTCGTACAGTCAAAAAGCCTGCCATTGATCTTTGCATAATCAATGGCAGGCAACTTATGTTGTATCAAATAATTTTGGACTCAGGTTTACTTAATCGCTACCGGAGTATCCAATGTTGTAATACGTATTCCATTGGTCGTACCACTTATGCCTTTTGCAGCATCTTTTATGGTTCCACCTTCCTGAACATCCGAACCGTCAAACTTATAATAAAGTGCCAAACCTTCAGAGTTGGGGTCAACACCAAACATATTCTGACTAAGCTGATTTTCCGTACGGGCTACGCTCCATACACGAACTTCGCTCAAGTAACCATACAAAGGACGTGTTCCCCATTGGAAATTGGGAATCATACCGATATTAAAGCCTACATCCGAGTTCGGGTCAAAGCCGGGAATACCCCAAGCAGATTCAGCCCATTTGGAACCATTGACATACATGGCAGTTTTTCCCGACGGTTGGTCATACGTCAAGGCTACATGATACCAACGGTTTTCTTTCAGTCCCTCCGTTGTATTATAGTGCTGTCCGTCTGCCACTTCCAGATAGTCTTTAGGAGTGCCCGGAGCGTCACCGATGCGGAGAATCATCACACCCTCGGTTCCCATAATCGTATTGTTCGAAGCAAGCCTATTAACATAAACCAATGCTTCATAGGTGAACGACGTGAAGTAAGTTCCTGCCGGGAATCTCACCGAAACGTAATTGCTACTAAATGTGCCGACCTTGGTAATCTTTATCGGTTTGGAGAGAAAGAAATAAGCGATACTTGTTCCGGGAAGCGTAGGTACAGAATTAGACTGCACGCGTATCGGCAAGACAAATTCTTTTCCCTCTTCCACAGTCCCCAAATCAGAGATTTCCAACTTTACGTTATCTGCATACAGCTTTCCGCTTTGGATAGTCGAAGTTGTGCTGCTCAGCTTTACATGCGATACATCCAGCATCTCGTAAGCCGTTCCATACTTCGCATTGTATTCGTCCACCACACTCGGGTCGGCTATGGAGTAGGACACATCCACCTGCGAGGATGTCATGGTAGAAAGTCTTGAAGTAAGATCAAAGGTCATTGTTTCTTCCCCATCTTCCACCGGAAGAATATTTTCTCTGCTCTCAAAATAAACCTTAGGTTCCAGCAAGTCGCTTTCACTTTCGTTGCAAGCCCCTATCAGCAAGGCCGTAGCCCCTAATAGCAAATATTTGAATGAATGTTTACTCATAATTCTTTTGTTTTATAAATTTACAAATCCGACTATTCTTGCGATTCGCCTTCTTCCTTCCCTTGATTTGCTTTCCATTCATTGAAAACCTGTTGGTTGATCTGAATAGCCTGACGCATCCACTTATAATCCGGAGTATTGTCATAATCATTATCGAAACGATAAGCTCCGACTCCACCTTTATATCCCTTTGAAGGCATTGTAGCCGCCTGTCTCAGCAAGTTTCCTCCACTGGCAGCATATGATTCAAAGTTTTCTGTGCAAATCACTTTCTTCGGGTCAACGCCATAACCTTCGAGATTAGGTCTGGAAGAACCATAGCTTTGTATAATCCAATAGTCGACGTATTCGTCCAAATCACGAGTAAGCCCGTAGATACTACCATCAATACAGATCAGTTTGTGTCCCTTACCTTCCGGATCGCTCTTCGGACCGATGTAGTTATTCATTTCTTTGACCAAATAAATCAGATGTTTATTGCTGCTCAACGTTCCGTCCATATCAAAGACACCACTTCCGATTTCCCAGTCAATATCATAACCATCCCATCCTCCTGTCTGCAATGAGTCACAAAGAGCTTTGGCAAAACGCGCCAGACATTCATAATGGTTTTCACTGTCAAACTGGCCTTCAAATCCCCAGAACTTCCAACGGGCCTGTTTCTTCGCTTCCTCCAATTGAGAGTCATTCCAGCCTTCTTCATCCGCTTTCTTTTCTGCATCGGCATACACCCATCCCGGAGTTTTCCCCTTACCTATGTATGAAAGGAGACTCACTTCCAACAATTTCGTACCCTTCACTTTCTGCACGAATTCCTTGTCGGCCTTCTGTTCGGGTGTGATTGTGCCGGGTCCGGGAGCACCGCTCCACATGGAAACGATATCCATGCTATCGGGCATGGAGGTCAGATAACCTCTTCGATAAGCTCCGGCGGGCGACCAGTTGGAATACCAGCCGAAAGCCACCGGACGTCCATAGTTCCACATCGTTTGCTTGTAGGCACGCAGGTTGGCAAAATACTCGCTGTCGCCCAAGGTATTATAGCCGCCGATGTGTTCCACCTCCATGTTCTCCACTTCAGTGCAGGAAGTTGTCGCCATCAAGCCTGTCAATGAAAAGAGATATAATAGTTTTCTTAATGTTTTCATATTCATTTATGTATTAAGATTTTTGTTTTAGTTTAATGTTTCTCATACGAGGAAAAGTCTGTAGGTCGGTTTGTCAGTTTTTCTTAGCCCACCACAGATCGGTTCCCGCATTATCAGGTCCACCCAGTTTCTGCACGGCATCCTGATAAATCTCTTGCGACTGGTCTGTGCCGTTAAAGCTGACAGGATAAGCCATACGACGCATTCCTCTACTCTCACTTATCTGGTTGGAATTATGATTACCACCAGCCACAATGGGATTCAGTTTAGGATAGCCGGTCCGTCTGAATTCAGTCCATGCCTCCTGCCCGTTAGGATAGAGAGCGATATACTTCTGAGTGATAATCTTCTCCAATTTCTGCTCTTGCGTTCCCTCAAACTTAGCGGTAGCCTGAGTGGGAGCGGCAAAGTCAAAACCGAATTTACGGCTTGTCACTTTATTGGCAGCAGGTGTTTTGCCGGAATTCACGTAGTTGTCTACAGATCCTGTCACACCATTTTCCTGGAATGACGTTTCTATTCCTTGTTTATAAAGCGCTTCGGGGTCTCCTTTCCCATACTCCGTTCCCCAATACAAGGCAGCTTCGGCACGCAGGAAATAGACTTCGGATGCGCGCATCCAGTTAAGCGGTGTATCTCCTTTGATATTCGGTCTGGAATAATAGTAATAGCTGTCATATTCGGTACTTGAAGCATCCGACCGGGTATTGGAATGACCAAGAGGAACAGCCTGATACTTTTTGCCGTCAAAAGCTGTGACCGCAACCGTGCAAGAATTATCGGCAGGCTGGCAGTAGGCACTCAGACGAGGGTCTTCGTATCCCAACAGATAAGCAAGTATAGAGGTACCCACACGCGCATCGTTGTAATTGTCCGCTATCCAGAATATCGGATTGCGAAGAACGACTCCCGCTCCGGCACCTGCACCGGCTGCATCACCCGCTTCCGTCATCACGCCAATGGAATGGTTTACCGCCAATAGGGCATACTCTTTTGCCAATTCCGGTTTCACCGAACGAAGACGCATCGCCAGACGAAGCATCAATGAGTTGGCATATTTCACCCACTTGGTGGCATCACCTTCGTATACCAAGTCATAATCAGCCATCACCTTCACACCGCTTACAGCTTTCGGAGTCAGTTCATCTACCGCCTCTGCCAAGTCCTTCAGCATTGCCGTATAGACAGTTTCTTCCGAATCGAAAGGAACGTTTATGGTTTCCTTTCCGGCAGCCGTATAAGGAATCGGGCCGAAGCTCTCCAGCACCTTGTGCCATCCCGATATTTTCAAGATCTGCGCCAAAGCGGCAATTTCGGGAGTACCGTTTTCTTTGGCAGAAGCTGTCAGTTTCTTCCAAGGATCAAGCAGATTGGTATAAGAATTGGAAAAGGTTGCTGCCACCCAACTGTCCACTATCACATAATTCAAGTGGCAGTTTCCACCCTGAAATGTGTTGTTTATTCCGATAAAGCCGCTCCATGCATCAGCCGACAAATTGTAGGCTATCTGATATGCATTCACCGGAGCGGTATCATCGGCCTGCGTGCCCGTAGGAAATACAGACTTTTCCATCGCCGTAACAAGTCCGCCCATGGCAATACCATCCATGATTCCCTCGTCATCAGTCATTTCGAAAGGATTGGTATTAATCTCTTCATAATTGCATGATGCCAGCGCCAAAACAGCAAAAACAACTGCAAAAAATCTATATTGATATATCTTCTTCATAATGTTATGAGTCTGTTAAAGTTTGAATTTCACTCCGAAACCGAAACTGCGTACGCTCGGCTGCATGAAGTAATCATTTCCTTGTCCATAGGTTGATGTAGACGGAGTCAGTTCTGGGTCGAACGGCGCTTTGCAGTATAACATCCATGGATTGTTGGCGATAAATGAAAGCGTTACATCTCTCAGCACATTGCCGAACCATTTGTTGGGCATTGTATAGCTGAATGTAAGTTCCTGCAGACGCACGTTAGTCGCACTATACGTGTAGTAACCGGAAGTCTGATAGTTGCCGGTACCAATCATTTGGTAATATGTTTTAGCATCTACCCGTGCTTGCCCCGGAAACAATGCCCCTCCCAAATCGCGTGCTTCGGCTGTGCGCTGAGATACCCCGAAACGGTCGAGGATGGCTTCTGTAGATGATGTTACCACACCGCCGAAGCGCCCGTTAATCAGAAAACCGATTCCGAATCCTTTATAAGAAATAGCATTATTCCAACCCATATTGAAGTCGGGAGCTGTCTTGCCTAAATACACCGGGTCACCGTCCTCCATTTCATACTTTCCGTCACTGCTCACAGCGACATAGCCTTGACTGTCTTTCTTGAAAAAGCGGGTTGCATAGATATCGTGAATACTTCCGCCTTCTTTCAGGATGGTACGCCCGTTGTCCTTCAAAACCTGTGGAATGTTGATAGGAGTTTCCATCAAGTCGGTATGATAGTTCTCCACCATTTCCTTGATTTCGTTGGTGTTTTTCGAGAAAGTCAATGTAGAAGAAATCGACAATCCGTTCTTGAAATGGTCGCTATATCCGAAAGACGCTTCCCAACCTCTGTTTTCTACATTGCCCGCTTGTAAGTATATAGATTTGTAACCGGTAGATTCGGGCAGATTTCCCAAGAAGGTCTGATTGTAAGTGTTCGACTTATAATAAGTCACCTCTGCATTGAACTTGCTCCACAGACGCATGCTGATACCGAATTCATACGACTTAGTACGCTCTGCCTTAAAATCGGAGAACGGATAGATGCCCGTAGGATTCAAGTTACCGCCTACAATAGGAGTGGTAACGGTTCCCGGAGTCAAGCCCGAACGCGATACCGGCGCACCGACTTCGGTATATGATCCGCGCACTTTCAGGTAGGAAAGGAAATCGGGAAGCTGCACCATTTCGGAGATGATAGCGGAAAGTCCGACAGAAGGATAGAAGAATGATTTCTCATTGGTATTGACCAACCGTGAGTTCCAGTCGTTTCGTCCTGTCAGAGTGAGGTAGAGCATGCTTCTCCAACCTAATTCCACATTGCCGAAGATGGCATGGTTGCGCACGCGACTATCACCCCCCTTTTCTGAGATACGACCATTGGACGGGTCGATATTGGAAGTGGCAAACTTGTTGGGAACTCCCAGCAACGTACCTTTATAGCCTCTCTGCAGCAACCAGTAGTTGGAATAGTTCCATCCGAAGTTGGCAGAGATACTGAAATCCCGGATATTCTTGTTGATATTCAACATGGCATCGGCATATTCCTGACGGTCATTATAATTGATGTATTCATAATGTCCTTTCTTGCCTTCTGCAAACACCTGATCGGAAGAAGCATAAATCTTACGTTCAAACAATACATACGTGTCGTCCATTCGGTAGCGTGCCGCGATATTCATCCAATCGGTAATCTTGTAAGTCAAACCCACATTGAACATATAACGGCTTTTCTCGTTGGTCGACACATTGCGGTTGGCCGTCCAGTAAGGGTTTTGTGAAGCATAAGTAGCATCGGATACCGGCCAGTATTGCATCGGCAACTTACGGCTGTCATCAAAACGTTCGAATGTCTTGATATCTTCAAAGCTCTCTCCTCTCGGAAAAAGATAGGCTGCCACAATCGGATTCCAGTACAAGCCCTGCGAAACCATATTCGTATCGTCCTGCTTGATATACGATGCCCCCAAGTCGAGTTGCAACTTATCTTTGAGGAAAGTCGCCGTGTTACGGATAGTGAGGTTCAGACGATTATAACTGTTGTTCGGAACGATTCCTTTGGAATTTGTAGAAGAGAATGAAGCGAAAGTCT
>CAKUYM010000239.1 GCA_934716785.1 uncultured Bacteroides sp.
TTGCTGGAAGATTCTGGGATAAAGTATGATAATATTCATTTCTATTCTATCACAGCACGCCCGTGGTTACATCATAAACAAGAAATTCCATCGAGCATAGACTTTCTGATAACCCATGGACCAGCAAAAGGAGTACTGGATGAAGGTACTGGATGCTCTTTATTAAAAGATGTGATTGCAAAATACAAACCTCGTAACCATGTATTTGGGCATATTCACTCTTGTGGTAGCCAAATGATAATTTGTCCAAATACTGTTCATTACAACGTTTCTTATTTCGAGAGTCTACTCTAATTCCATAAGTGATATTGAATATCAGTAATCGCTTTGACCTACAAATATAAACATTTATGCCAACCAAAAATACCATACGAAGAAACTATCTAATCATTCGTAGAATTCTACAGAATGATTATCCCAGCAAGCGTACACTGCTCGACTACATGAAACGATATGACGTAGAGATTGGAGAGAGGACATTTCAAAGAGATCTAGCTGATATACGAAGTAATTTCGATATAGAAATCATATACGATGAACAAAAGAATGGTTACTATGCTCAAACAGATAGTACATTCGATTTCGATAAATTGCTCTATTTTATTGGACTAGCTGAAAGTTCTGATATTATTCTCTCCACCGTCAAAGACAGAAACAAACTCCTAGAGTACTTATCTATTAGCCCTACCCCTCACGCAAAAGGAGTTGAGAATATCGGTCGTTTACTGCAAGCAATCCAGAGCCAAATGAGCATCCACTTTGAACATCGAAACTATCAAACAGGCAGATTAAAAGAATATACAGTCTTTCCTTATCTATTGAAAGAGTTTGAAGGAATGTGGTATATGTTTGCCTATGTTGATGAACTGAAAGCTTTTCGCACTTTTGGGCTTGACAGGATTAGTGACCTTATTATTACCGATAATCATTTTCAACGAGAGAAAGTATTGGAGCTGACTGCGGATAAATTCAATCAAATATATGGGATAATCTATGAACCGGATAACAATCCAAATGCCCCAATAGAAAAAGTGGAACTAAGATTTTCCGATACTATGTTACATTATCTGAAAGCTCTACCACTACACCAGTCTCAAACTATAGATGAAAACATTGTCACTTTACACCTAATTATCAATCCGGAATTAGAAAATAAGATAATCAGTTACGGAGAACAAGTAGAAGTCTTATACCCATTATCGCTCAGAGAAAGAATTATAAAACGCTTACAAAAAGCTATATCCCAATACTAACGCTTATGAAAATATGTATAATTAGTGATATTCATGGACTGACAGAATGGAAGAATATTATCAATAAGGAAAGAGGGAATGTGGACAGATTTATCTTTCTTGGGGATTATGTAGATGACAAACATAGTCTTATTTCTCCAGAAGAACAGTTAGAAAATCTACACTCTATACTTGACTTTAAAGAAGAATATACTAACGTTGATTTGCTAATAGGCAACCATGACTTACAGTATATCGGAGGTGTGAGAAGCAACCGCTTCACCCAACGGTTATCCGATCTTATACAAGATGAACTTATAGTCCTGATTCGGGAAAAGACAATTCAAGCGTGTGTTTGCTATGACAATTATCTGTTTTCCCATGCAGGTGTAAGCCGTATATGGATGAGAGAAAAAGGAATGCAACATTATACAGATATAAACAATCTGTTTCAAACATATCCATTAGTATTAGATTTCGTCAATAAAATAAACAGCGATGCTGCCAGAAATAATGTCTATCAAAGTCCATTATGGATTAGACCAGACTCTTTAAGTAAATCCGCACTCCCTAACTACCATCATGTAGTCGGACATACCAGAATAAAGGAGATTAGCATTATAACACAGGAAGAAAGTAAGTTGATATTTACAGACACTCAACTACAACAGTATCTAATTATCGACACTGATAACGAAATTGAAGAGATAAAGCAGAATTGAGAAATTAAGAAAATAATATCATAACCGTTACAGCAATGTAGCGGTTATTTTTTTCCAGATAAATGTAATATGAAAAAAACATCCGAGCACCGACTGAAATTGTCGTACCCATAGTCTTAGCTTTGCAAGCAAAACTGGATTAAAAATCAGAATCAAGAGAAGGGAAAAAGTCTGCTGGAGAACAATCAAAATCCTTTGCGATAAGATAGAGTTGATGTACACTATACTTAGTATCAGAGTTTTCACTCTCTACTTGTCCGATAAAACCAGCAGAACAGCCAAGTATCTCTGCCATACCACGCTGAGACACTTTCAATTCCTTTCGCTTTTCTCTAATTCTATTAATGACAAATAGATCAATATCTGATTTCATAAAACCATGTTTTTGAATTTGTAAAGTTGAAAAAAAGATTTATCTTTGTGCTTAGAAATACTAAGCAATAAGGCTTTTAGAGATTATGAGTAAGAAAATAGTAAAAAATGGTTGGGTGTATAACTATGATGTGTCGGACGAATATCGTAGAAAATACGACTGTGAACTTACAGACGTGCGTTATGTATTAGGTGAGCAATTCGATACGGATAAACAGAATGTATTGGTTTGCATTGGTATCAATCCTAGCATGGCACTGCCTAACTTCCTTGACCCGACACTGAGAAGGGTGCAAGACTATGCAAAAAGAAGCGGTGAATACGGAGCATGGTATATGCTGAATGTTTACCCTCAAAGAGCAACCAATCCGAACAACATGGATACGGACCATACTTACGACATAGAGATTCATTTGCGCAATCTTGCAGCCATAGAAGAATTGTTGTCTACCATTGAACAGGCAGATGTGTGGTGCGCTTGGGGTGCGGTTATTGACGATACAAAACGGACATATTTGTCTGATCTGTTATTCGGAAACGAAGATAAGAACATACAAGGTATAATCAGCCTGTTCAGTGGAAGCTATCATTTCAAAGCCTACGGAGCTACCACGAAAGGCTATCCTAAACACCCTCTTCTGATAGGAAAAGAAGCAAAGTTGAAAAACTTAAATGAAGTAGGATTGAAAGGATTATCAGATAGAATTACTAATAAAATAAAAAAATAGTATTATGAAATTGAAGTATTTATTGGCTGCTTGTACAGCCTTTTTTCTTGTATCTTGCAGTAATGATGATGAACTGTCCCAACCTCCACAGCACGGTGATATTGTGGGGTTGAATATCAAAGATGCAAAGTATATCTATACAAGTGGAACTAATACCCGTTCTTCTTCTGCCCAATATCGACAGATTAAGAAAGACGGTAGAGACATGGAATTATCGTGGATTGACAATAAGGGTGATACGATTAGAATAAGCGGTTCATTTTCAATATGGGATATTAATAAAAAGTATCTGATGTTTACAGGCGGGGACATCAATTACAGACCAACGTATGACGAAGATGGCTTCTTGCTACCGAACGAAGAGAGAATAGGCGGATATTCCTATCTTGTCGATAAATCCACAGAAGCGATATATGATTTAGGTGCAGGACTAAATGGAGAGAATGCCGTAACAGACAATAAGGGAAATATCTATGTCATGGCTAACATGGAAAACAATATGGGTGGAGGAAGACTTTATAAAATTCATACACAGGATATTTCTAACTTAAAGTTAGAATTGTATGCAGATAATTCTCTTTCTTTTGTTGTCAACAATAAGGGAACTTGTTTCTATGGTTACAGATATATCCGTCCGTCGTATGGTACGCAGCAGTTTATCATTTCTAATTTTATCCCCCACACAGAATATGGAAATGCTTTTGTATCTCACGACAACGAAGATTTATATCTCACTGCTGTTAGTGGAGAACATGAATCTTACAAACTTGTAGTTAGCAAGCTAAATGAGAATAAAGAACTCCAAAGTCAAATTATGGCAGAGACGGAATCTCTTGATTATTGGGGAAGACCACAACCCAATGACATACAAGTGAAATGGAATGAACGCAGGGCTACAATGCTGATAAATTATTATGGTCGCACTTATGAATATCAGTTTGCTACAAAGGCATTGACAGAAGTTTCAGCTAATTTGAATGGATTTTTTGCCACCGATCGTTCCACTTATGTCACAACAAATGCTTTATATGCACGAAAATCAGTGGATAAATTGGATATTATAGCATTGGAGAACTACAGTATCAAGGAATTGGACTTGTCAAGCGAAGGCATTGATTTTCGTTCCATTTATACAATGGAGGGTTCAGATTTGTTATATTTTGCAGGTTTTCAATATAGTACTAGCCAATCTGTTATCGGAACGATTGATATAGACGGTAATGTGGAAATTACGGAATCAACGCCTAATCCTATTACCAACATCATACAGATAAATTGAGATTGCATACAACAAAAAAGAAATTAACATCAAGGAAAATATGAAATTTAGAATTTTATTTTTTATTTGCATTATAATATCATCAGTTGATATAGCTAGTGCGCAGAATCTTGTGACTAAAAAAACTTATTGGGATTGGGGGAATGCCCGTTTACATGAGTCTTTTACTGTAATTGCGGGTACTGGAACAAGACATGGTTCCTATAAGGAATACGACAGGAATGGAATGTTACTAATCTCCGCAAACTACAATCATGGAGCTTTACATGGATTATGTATCGAATATTTCGGAACACCCGAAAAATATATTTCTAAATCCACAAACTATCTAAATGGGAAAAAGAGCGGAGTGGAAAAGAATTATAATTTGGGAAGTAGTGGGCACTATCTTTTGGAAGAATGTATATATAAGGAAGATGAAATGATAGAGAAAACATCCTACTACACGGATGCCAAAAATAGAGGGCAAAAGAAAAGCCATGCAAAATTAGTAGATGACAAACAATATAACACAAACTGGTTTCAAAACGGACAAATAGAATACAAAGGAATACTTCAAGTGACACCAGGAAACTATGGAAATATAACAACTCCAATTCAGTATACCAGATATAGCGAAACGGGCATATTAATTGAGAAACTAGATGATAATATCATTTCGTTTTATGCGGAAGATGGCAAAACTATCACACAAAAAGAGAACCTAAGCACAGATGTGATAGAATGTTATGATAATGGTGCTTTAACCAAATCTATAAAAGTTCTGAGAGAAGCAGGAAATGAATATTATGAGGTATCTTTATATAAAGATAACGAAGTATATTCTAAGAAGATAGTAGATCAAAATGGAAATGATGTGGAGCAATTAAGAAAAGAAAAGCTATTAGAACTTCAGTATGATTCCTTATATAACAAGCTGCAAGAAATTCTCCCTACAAAAGTTTCCATGAATATAAAAGAAATGGAGTTTGTTCGTCCTGACGTAGTATATTGTAGAAAAGGAGCATATGAGAGTAGTGGAAAATCCTCGGCTTTAGAGACTGCGGTCGAAACGCATAAAAAAGAATTAGATGATGTTATTCGTCTACGCAATGAATACACGGAAAGAGGGATTAAAAAAAATGATGGAAAATATTATAAATCGGTAAAATTGATAAGTGAATACATTGATAAAATCAGTCGAGACTTCATGCAGAAGTATGATACTTTATCTATGATGAAAAAAATGGTAGAACAGATTTCTGACGACTTACAATGCGTGGAATGTTCTTACACTTACTATAGAGGTCAACAAGGGTATAAAGATAATGTGCCCAAAACACACAAGAATGCTTACAATGCATATCTTGCAACAACTGAATACCTTACTTTAAGCTTGGAGGGTAAAAACTTGAGCGAGACGTTGGCTATACTCCAACAGTATGCAACTGTTAGTTCCAAAATGAGGAAATGGTATAGCAAGAAAATTACTCCTATTGAGAAATTATTCAAAAAAGCAGAGACTTCCGAAGCTAAATTGGATATTTTCTTGAATAATGATGTGGAATAAAAAACATTTGTTCTCATGTAATGAAATATAAATCAAAGTATTACATACTAACTACGAACAAGAACCGCTATAATGTCAAGTTGTAGCGGTTTCTTTTTTTCGAGAGTTACGTCGTAAAATGACGTATATGTCTTAGTTACTTTGCTCACACTAAGACTAAATAAGAAAAAGAATATGAAAAAATTGGGTATATTCAAATATGAGTATGTAGGTGAGAGAGCCATACAATCCGGTTTCACTGAATTGGATAAAATTACATTCGGATGGAAAAAAGGAGAATTAATTGTGATTGGTGGACGCCCAGCAATGGGAAAAACAGCATTGGCAATATCCTTGGTGAGAAATATCGCCATCCTTAATAGAACCCCTATTGCTTACTTTAGCCTCGAAATGTCCACTGTTCAATTCATGAATCGTTTTTTATCAAATGTAAGCAACGTGGAAATAAATCATGCAGAATTGTATAGTGAGAAAGAACAAGCCTTATTGGATGATGCAGAAAAAATTATAGAAGATGCACCTATCTTTCTAGATGATACACCAGCGTTATCTATACAAGAACTTCGCACTAAGGCATCTCGCCTTGTACGAGAACATCAAGTTAAGCTAATTATCATTGACTATCTCCAACTGATGAATACAAGTGGCATGAGTTATAGCAATCGTGAAGAAGAGGTTAGCGTAATTACTCGGTCGCTCAAAGCA
>CAKUYM010000240.1 GCA_934716785.1 uncultured Bacteroides sp.
GTTTTACAGCAGGGGCATAACTACGCTGTATTTCACCAAAACGGGTAAAATAATTGTTCTCTATTAAGTGTTTGCAAGCAATCAGATTTTTTCGGTCACCTCCTGATACCTCAATACAGGTACGACCGATATATTCAAAGTTATTGCTTTGTATTCTATTTTGTTTTCCTCCCTGAATGATTAATGCATCTCCTAATATATTTTTGAAGTTACATCCGGCAATCAGACATTCTGTGGCATTTTTTATGGTGACACCATCGCCTAAATGATTTTTTAAGGAGATATTTTCTATTTTTATATGATTTGAATTTATAATGTTAATCAATGGAGTAGTATCTGATACAATACTCAATAAGTTTTCATCGAAATGTTCGGGAGGGAAAAGATATAATTTTTGAGTTGTAAAATCAATGCACCACTCTCCCGGTTGATCTATTTCTTCGAGAAGGTTTTCTACATAATATTCTTCTTTTCCCGAACCGTACGGACGATGATATTTGGAACCGATGCCGCCAAATATGCCTACATCTTTTCCTTCCTTTGTTTCTATCCCTACGCTGTGAGTGACAGTTTGTTTGTTCGGGTCTATTTCCTTTATGCGTACAGTCCAGGCCTGCCAAGGGATACGCCAGTATCCTGTAAACCATAGACCATTTTTGACGGCATTCACCCATTTGCCGTGTTCCGGATCACTATATTCAAAAGTACCTCCTTGTTCGTTTGTTCCAAAATTGTCCAATACCCTTTTCATATATAGATAACCTTTGTTGGGGTAACGCGAAAGAGGGAGTAGCTCATTGTTATAAATGAGCTGTGGAAAATTCTTACGCTCTTTCATTAAATCGGGAAAAAACGGAACATTGATACCTATTTCTGATAAGTTTATCTCCATAATAAAACCTTGAGCATTTGGGTGAACTCTGTTTTTTGTTTGAGAATCTTTGATAGGTCTCAGTTTTCCTTTTAAGGGCTTATCACACCGCAACTGTACCTTTCCCGGATTTTTTCCTTTTATTATTATCCCTTTCTCACAGTTTTTTATATCTATGCTTTTATGAAGGATATAGTCTCCGTCATGAAGTAGAATGGAGCTTCCGTTCATAGATGCTTTCTTGATGGCTGTTTGTATGCCCCTCTCTCCTTGGTGTGGGGAAAGCTGGATAATACTTTGCCCCTGGCTTGGAAAGGGAAAAGTACAGGCTAATAATAAGATCAGTAAATGTTTCATTGTATTATATTGATTGTTGAAAATAGAACAAGTGCAAAAGTACCGTGATTTAGCCTATCTTTTTAATAATGGCATTTCAAAATATATGAGATTTGTTTCATGAATTATTCGAAGTATTTTATATCATTGTAGAAAATATGAAAAACATGACGGTTGAGACTGACATAAATCATTCGAATTCGCGTATCATGTAACATGTATTATATAAATGTAACCGGTGTTGTGATGAAGATGCTATTCTTATATATTTTGAAGCATGAGTATTAATTGCCGTGCTGTCTAAAGCCTAATTTTGCATCCGTAGTTAAACAACACTAAGTAACCTTTATTAAAATTTTAATTATTATGAATTCATTTACACGCATTGGATTACGATCTCGGTTCCTGTTGGTGCTGATGGTTGGAATTATTTTACCAACGTTGTCTGTTTGGGGACAGAATGCAACAATTACTGGTAAGGTAGTTGACCCCAAAGGAGAGTCTCTTGTAGGTGTTTCGGTTTTAGAACAAGGTACTACGAATGGTACTGTTACTGATATGAATGGTCGGTATAGTATTGTTATTCAGAAGGACTCTTCTCCTCTTCGATTTAGTTATATGGGGTTTGATAATCAAGAAATTGTTCCGGGAAAACGTCGGGTTATTGATGTTACATTGACAGAAAATTCAGTGGTGATTGATGATGTGGTGGTGATTGCCTATGGAACTAAGAAACGCCGTGATATGATAGGGTCTGTTTCTAAAATTAAAAGTGATGAAATGTCGCTGATGCAAGGTGGGCGTTTTGAGAATTCTTTGCAGGGGCTGGCTTCCGGTGTACAAGTAGTGAATGACGGCATGCCGGGTAGTACTCCACAGATAAAGATTCGCGGTATCGGTTCTATTGCATCGGGAAGTGATCCGCTTTGGGTGGTTGACGGTATTGTAGGTGGCGGTTCTACGATGGTGAACTCCAATGATATTGAATCAATAGAAGTATTGAAAGATGCTGCTGCAACCGCAATTTATGGTTCCCGTGGTGCGAATGGTGTAATCATTGTTACAACGAAGAAGGGAAAAAAAGGAGGACTTAAATTCGATGTTCATTATGAAGGTGGTATTACTCCTATCACTAATTCAGATTTAGGAATGGCCAGTACGAAGACATACTTTAATATAATGGATGAAGCTCGTGCTAATGTGGGATTAAATCCGCTTGATCCCCAGAAAGATATTATCGAACCGTATTATTCCAATTGGACTTCTCCGATAACTCGTGAGGAAGCTATGAATATTGATATGGACTGGGTTGATTTGGTTACCCGTATGGGACATTTCCATGATATAAATGTGGCTTTGAATCAAGGGGGAGAGAACTCAACGACTTACGCGTCTGTTAATTACCGTTCTGACGAGTCCAGTTTGAAAGGGCTTAGCATGAATGCGGTTAGTGCACGTTTGAATAATGAATTTAAGAAAGGAATTGTGACTTTGGGAACTCAGTCTTTTCTGAAGTTCGATCGTAAAAAAACGACGAATAAATGGGCGGTAGTTTCTGATAAGTTTCCGTGGCGCAAAGTGTATGATCCAGAAGACCCTACAGGATATTGGAATCCACAAATGGCGGATGGTCATCCGACAGCTACTCTTGACAACAATTATCAGTTGAGTACAGGTGAGAATTTTAGTTTTCGCACAACATTATATATGGATGTTAACCTGAAGTGTATAAAAGGGCTTTCAGTACGCGCAGATGCAAGTTATGGGTATGGATTGGCACAAAGTGATTATTGGTTGTCTGGCTTGATTACTAATACTGGTAATGTAGACGGTAATCAAGGTAATAAAAGTAAGAAAACGACTAAGTCTCAACAATATCATGCTTTTGCTAAATATAACCGTGAATGGACAGATCATGGTTTGGATATTGTAACGGGTATTGAAGCAAATAGGAGCTATATGGATAATGCTGTTGTTGCTGGTAAGAACTTGAGTGGTGAGTTTCAGGAACCTAAGATCATTGGTACAATGCTGGGTAATAACAGTGCTTATATAGGTGGTGAGAGTTATACATTTAGTTTCTTTAACCGTATCGACTATAAGTTCAAACAACGTTATTTACTTGGAGCATCTTTTGTACGTGAAGGTTCATCTAAGTTTGTGAAAGAAAACCGTTTTGGAGACTTCTATTCGGTATCTGGTGGTTGGATTATTTCTGATGAGGCTTTTATGCGTAATGCCGGTTTCATTTCATTATTGAAGTTACGTGGCAGCTATGGAGAAACAGGTAATCAGAATATTCCTTCAGAAGTGACGAAGAACTCGTATAGTATAAAGAGCAAGCAATATTACAATAATATGCAGAATATGTTCTTATGGAATATTGCTAATAAAGCAGCCAAATGGGAGAAAAATAAAAGTATTGACTTGGGACTTGATTATGCGCTGTTCGATAATAAGGTAAATGGTTCTATTGCCTATTATCGTCGTACGACAAGTGACATGTTGATGCGTGTACAATTACCTGCATCCGCTGGTATCACTAATAGTGGCGGTAATGCTGACAATAATTCTATGTGGGCAAATGTTGGTTCTATGTATAATCAGGGATTTGAATTTGACATAAATGTTACTCTGGTCAAGAAAGACTTTGAATGGAATATGAACTATAACTTGACGACAAATATGAATAAAGTGACAGCGCTTGATGCGAGTGTTGATGCAAAAGGAACCGGTATCATCAATACACGTCCGGGAGCGATCACGAAGAAAAATTTGGCTTTGGGCACTTATTTTATGGCTGAATGGGCAGGAGTTGATCCAGAGAAAGGTATCGGAATGATTTATGAAATAGATCTTGACCATTACAAAAAGACCGGTGAAACAGTGAAAACCGGAAGATTGATTCCTGCAACTCAATCAAACGTAAATAAACATCGTATAATCCAAGAAGGTAAAACGGCTCTTCCGAAAGTTTATATGGGCTGGACAAATAATTTTAAATACAAGGAATTCGATTTATCATTTATGTTCTATCTCTCATTAAGTAGTTATGTGTTTAATTATCATAGATATACAAAATCATTTGTAGGAGATGGACGTAATAATGTGACTGCTGATATTTATGAGAACTCATGGAAGAAACCGGGAGATATTGCAGAGTATCCACAACTTCGTTGGCAAGATAAATATAATTATGATGATAATGGAAATGACAAACAAAATGTAACTTATATAAAACATGATGCCGGTCATACCAAGTATCTGGAGAAAAGTGCTTATTTGCGGTTGCGTAATTTGACTTTAGGATATACACTTCCACAAAGAATCTGTTCAAAAATAAATATTGACGCTTTAAGAGTGTATGTCTCAGCTGTCAACCTTTTTACTATTACTTCATTTAACGGCTATGACCCTGAAGTAAGAGTGAAGAACCAAACAGGCGCCAATGCACAGGGAGCTGTGTTCTCCGGTAGTGAAATGCCGCAGACCCGTATATTCTCCGCTGGTATTAATTTTAAATTTTAATTAAATATTTGATAGTATGAAAGCAATAAAAAATATAATGATAGCCTTATCCTGTATTGCACTTTTTGCTTCCTGTGATATGGATAATTTTTTTGAACTGGATCGTCCGGAATCTAATCCTTGGTTATCGGTTGATGATTTGGAATATTCTGTTGCTGATCCTTATAACACTCTTTTCCAGAATCCAAACTGGCAGGCACCTATTGGTATTATCCCTTATTATCAGGAATTGGTAGCAGATTTGTCTACGGTTAATCCGCAAGGGGCTTATGAGCAGGAAGCACTTTACTGGTATCCTCGGCAGATGTCTACCTTTGATGTAACAGGACAACAATTTGAGAAGACTTTTGCTATATTATATCGTTCTGTAACAGGATCTACTTCTCCGTTGACTTATATTGAGGGGAAGGAGAAAAAAGGAGAGCCAGTTTTTGCTAATATGACTGAAAATGATAAGAAGACATTAGCACGTCAGACTGGAGAACTATATTTTATGAGAGGGTATACCTATTGGTTGATTAGCCGGGCTTTTGTAGCTCCTTATGATCCGGCAGGTGGAGAGGGAAATGATCGTAGGTTCATTCCGTTAATCAATAGGCTTGATTATTCACAAGAGTCTGCACGCAACCCTTATATGGGGACTGTGAAAGAAGTGTACAATCAGATGTTGTTTGATTTTGCTAAAGCTAAAAGTCTGATGCCTGAAGATTATTTTGTGCGTGGCCGTGCCAATAAATTTTCGGCTGCTATGATGTTGATGCGTGTAAAATGGTTAATGGGAGATAAAGATGGAGCATTGGAAGAAGCTGATTATGTAATTACTAAAGCAGAAGCTGGAGTAGCACCTTTTGATTTGACTGAAGAACCTATAGTTGCTTTTAATCGGAATGCCGAACAACGATATACAGTAGACCCTGTATCAAAGGAAGTTATGTTTGAGTGTGCGTTTACTGAAAGTAACCAGGGAAATAACGTAGCTATTCCGTTGGCTCGTATGTGCAAAACCGGTATTTATAATTTCAAGTCAAAAACATTTGATGCTACTGATAAAGTATGGTTGGATGGAGCGCGTGGCAGTCAAAATTGGCAACATGGTGGTTGGGCTTGTGCTTATTGGAATCCTCGTTTAATTAAATATATTGGCTGGGCGGTAACAGATGATCCTATGGACTTGACGAATTATGTTCCGAGTGCAGAAGCCTTGGCTGATAAGAGATTTACTCAACTGCATTATTTTTTGAAAAAGTATACGGAAGGAGGAGATAAAACCATACATGAAATGGCATATAACAAGACAAAATGGAATGCTTTTTGGAATGATAAGTATTATCGGGCTCCGTATGGAAAGTATTCCCAAGTACCGTTGATTCGTTTGGCAGAAGCATATCTGACGCGTGCGACTTTGGTCCTTTCTAAAAATGCATCTCAAGCTTTAGGAGATGTGAATAAGATTCGTCAACGTGCTGGATTGGCTCCTTTGGAGAATGTAACTGAAACAGATATAGAAAAAGAAAGAATCAAAGAATTTGGTTTTGAGAATGGAGACCGCTTGCTTTATTTAGTAGCTATGCAGAAGACAATTGATGGGCAAAAGAGAAATCCGGGAGCTGTTTATGATAATCCAAATACAGATGGGGAGCCGATTCCTGCAATGAATCCACCTTACAGTACTATGTATGTGCCGTTGCCTTCCATTGAATATTTGTATTCAGGCTCTTATCAACAACCTTAAAAGGTGAGGTTTAAAAAAGTGCCGTTATCGTAATCATAGCGGCACTTCTTTTAGGGGTAATAACTCTGTTATTTTCTGTACTTCTTTATATATTCGGAAGGAGA
>CAKUYM010000241.1 GCA_934716785.1 uncultured Bacteroides sp.
GAGCCTCTTGTCGGATTCGAACCAACGACCCCGAGATTACAAATCACGTGCTCTGGCCAACTGAGCTAAAGAGGCGCTCTATTAAAAATGCAACCGTCACGTTCTAACGCGAGCGAAACGGCTGCAAATTTAGTTATTTATTTCTTTCCCGCAAAATATTTGCGATTTTTTTATTTGCTACGCTGTTTTTCCTTGTATTTCACCAGTTGTTTGCCGAGAGCTTCCACATCCAAATCAATAGCTTCTTCGAATGTATCACACACTTTGCTTGCATAAAACTCACCGTTCGGAACGAGTATCTTAATGCCAGCTTCTTTATTCTCAGCGACTTCCGGCTTCACAACCTTTAACGACACCTCTACTTTCTTTATATCTTCGTAATATTTTTCCAACTTAGACACTTTCTTCTGAATAAATGCCTGCAATTGCTCTGACGCATCAAAGTGAATTGATTGAATTCTAACATCCATACTTACCTCCTTGTTTTTAAGCTCTTGGATGAGCTTGTTTATACACTTTTTTAAGTTCTTCAAATGTAGCGTGCGTATAGATCTCGGTAGTTGTTATACTCTCGTGACCCAAAAGTTCTTTTACCGCACCCAGCTCCGCCTCATTATTCAACATCGTGGTAGCAAAAGTATGCCTCAACACGTGAGGGCTCTTTTTTTTCAGCGTCGCCACCTTTGACAGATTCCGTCTCACTAAATTATAGACTAAATTCTTATAAAGCCGTTCACCGTTTTCTCTAACAAAAAAAGCATCCGACCTCACCGGAATTGTTTCGTTTCTTATGTCGATATACCCAAGCATCAAGTCCCGCAGTTCCTCGCCAAACGGAATCAATCTCTGCTTACTTCTTTTCCCGGTCACTTTCAAAAGAGAAGCCGAAAAATCCACATCCTTATCATCCAGACCAATCAACTCGGAAAGTCTCATACCGGTAGTATAAAAGACTTCAATAATCAACCGATCCCGACAACCTTTAAACTCCTCGCCAAAATCCGTATCATCCAACAAACGATTCATTTCGCTTTCTTTCAAAAACACGGGCAACGGCTTTTTATTTTTAGGTCCCTTTATTCTGCATAAAGGGTCTACAATCGTTTCCCCTTGCTTTAAAAGATACTTATAAAACGTCCGAAGCGAACTCAGCTTGCGATTTACTGAAGTTGAAGTGTAGCCTTTATCCATCAACGAAACCATCCATTCACGAATCAGCTCAGCCTCCACCTTCAGTGGATCAAATTCTCTGTACTCTTCCTGAGCGAACTCCTGCAGTTGCCTTATATCCTCACCGTATGCAAGAACGGTTTTTTCAGAATAATTCCGCTCATACCGGAGATAGTCCAGAAAAGATTCTATCAACATAATATCGCTACATCTAAAATCGTGCAACGAATGTATGAAAAGAAATCAATAATTCAAAGGAAATTACGAATTATTAATCTTCTACTTGCTGAAGTTTCTGTACGTAAACTGCACGTTCTCTCTTAAGTCTGTTAACTACAGAGGGTTTGTCAAACTGTTGTCTGCTTCTCAGTTCTTTTACGATACCAGTTTTCTCAAATTTTCTTTTAAACTTCTTCAGCGCTTTTTCAATGTTTTCGCCTTCTTTTACAGGTACTACAATCATTTTGTTACTATTAATATGTTATGATTAAAAATTTCTGCAGTCAAATTGCGTGGCAAAATTACACATACTTTCTTTATTCACAAAACTTTCGGCAAATATTTCTCAAAAACTATTCATAAACAAGTCATTAAATGCAGAAAGTTAGTACCTTTGAATCACTTATGTACCTATATAATATAATTAAAGCATGAAACAGAGTATAAAAGAACGATTACATGCGCTACGCATGGCTTTTCATTCCGACGGCATCAAAGCGTTTATCATTCCGAGCACCGATCCGCACTTGAGCGAATATGTAGCTCCGCACTGGATGTCACGGGAGTGGATCTCCGGCTTTACAGGTTCTGCCGGAACAGTAGTGGTACTTACGGACAAAGCCGGACTATGGACTGACTCCCGTTATTTTCTGCAAGCCGAAAAAGAGTTGGAAGGCAGCGGCATTACATTATACAAGGAGATGCTGGCGGAAACTCCGAGCATCACCAACTTCCTCTGCCAGAATCTAAAGCCGGGAGAATCCGTGAGCATTGACGGAAAAATGTTCTCGGTGCAACAAGTGGAACTGATGAAAGAAGAGCTTGCAGCCCACCGGATACAGGTCGACATATTCGGCGACCCGCTAAAAGAGATCTGGAAAGACCGCCCTTCCATCCCCGACACCCCGGCTTTCGTCTACGACATTAAATATGCAGGAAAAACTTGTGAAGAGAAAATTGCTGCTATCCGTGCCGAGCTGAAGAAAAAAGGCATCTACGCCCTTTTCATATCCGCCCTCGACGAGATTGCATGGACGCTTAACCTGAGGGGATACGACGTACATTGCAATCCGGTAGTGGTCAGCTATTTGCTGATTACCCAAGATGATACGACTTATTTCATCTCTCCGGAGAAGGTCACTCAAGAAGTGGAACGCTACTTAAAGGGGCAGCATGTAGACCTGCACGATTATAATAAGGTGGAGAGTTTTCTAAACAACTTCATCGGCAAGAATATCCTTATCGACCCTAAAAAGACCAATTTCGCGATTTACTCTTCCATCAATCCGGATTGCTCGATTGTCCGTGGAGAATCTCCGGTTGCATTATTGAAAGCGATTCGTAACGAGCAAGAAATAGCCGGCATTCATGCCGCCATGCAGCGGGACGGCGTGGCACTCGTCAAATTCCTCAAATGGTTGGAAGAGGCAGTACCTTCCGGCAAAGAGACCGAGCTGAGCGTAGACAAGAAATTGCATGAGTTCAGAGCTGCCCAACCTCTTTATATGGGAGAAAGTTTTGATACCATTGCGGGATATAAGGAGCATGGGGCAATCGTACACTATTCCGCTACCCCGGAAACTGACGTGACCCTCCACCCGAAAGGTTTTCTGCTCCTGGACTCCGGAGCCCAATACTTGGACGGCACGACCGACATCACACGAACGATTGCTTTGGGCGAGCTCACCGAAGAAGAGAAAACAGACTATACCTTAATATTAAAAGGGCACATCGCATTGGCAATGGCCAAGTTTCCTGCCGGAACCCGTGGCGCGCAACTCGATGTGCTGGCACGTCTGCCGATTTGGAAGCACGGAATGAATTTCCTCCATGGCACCGGTCACGGAGTCGGCCACTTCCTGAGCGTGCATGAAGGCCCGCAAAGCATCCGCATGAATGAGAATCCGGTAGTGCTACAGCCGGGCATGGTCACCTCCAACGAACCCGGTGTATATAAAGCCGGCAGCCATGGAATACGCACGGAGAACCTAACGTTGGTCTGCAAAGACGGGGAAGGCATGTTTGGCGAATATTATAAATTCGAGACTATCACGTTATGCCCGATTTGCAAAAAGGGAATCATCAAGGAGATGCTGACCGATGAAGAGACGGGATGGCTGAACAGCTACCACCAAGCTGTGTACGAAAAACTTTCTCCGGATCTTGACGAAAACGAGAGAGCCTGGCTGCGAGAGGCAACCGCTCCCATTTAAACAGGTGCCATCTGTTAAGCCGGCATTATCTGACACCCGAATCCCAAACACCGATTCCGGGTGTCAGATAATATAGAGCATCCTATCAAATAAAACCTTTTCAGAAACAATTTATCATATGGCTTTAATTAAATCAGTACGAGGATTTACTCCCGAAATCGGAGAGAACTGTTTCCTGGCAGATAACGCAACCATCATAGGAGATGTGAAAATAGGAAATGATTGCAGCATCTGGTTCAATACTGTATTGCGGGGTGACGTCAACTCCATACGAATCGGCAACGGAGTCAACATCCAAGACGGAAGCGTGTTGCATACGCTATATCAGAAATCAACAATCGAAATAGGCGACCGTGTTTCCGTAGGACACAATGTAACCATTCACGGAGCAACTATCAAAGACTATGCTTTAATCGGAATGGGTTCTACCCTACTCGACCATGCCACAGTAGGCGAAGGGGCAATCGTTGCCGCGGGTTCATTAGTATTAAGCAATACCGTAATTGAGCCCGGAAGCATCTGGGGAGGAGTTCCTGCCAGATTCATAAAAAAGATAGATCCGGAACAAGCGAAAGAATTAAACCAAAAGATTGCGCACAATTACCTGATGTATTCGCAGTGGTACAAAGAATAGCATTACATAAACAACAGGACAAAGTTCTTCCTTACTCTTAAAACATAAATAGTAAAGGAAGAACTCTTTTCCTATATCAGAAAAAACATACAATTGTCCATTCCCGAAGTTTAATCATAGAAAATATCCGAAGAGAAATTCCTATTAGACAAAATATCTATTGTTCAATAAGCATCCGCAAATCTCACCACTCCAGAAGCCTCACCACCCACGGGGCCTTTAGTTGAGAAATTCCAAGAATACGGAGATTGCCCTCCATTCGTAATCCACCAATACCGATTAACCTTTCCATTAGTAGTACTCGAACTATACATCGTAAACGTATTGCCATGCGAAGAAGTCCCCGTATAGTAAGTGAATGACACCAGCCAATATCCTCTACAATAATTTACAGAAAATGAGCTCGTAATCCTATCCGGACCTTCAAAAGAGACCGAAGAAAGATTCCAATCTCCTCCGTAGAATGACAATGAAGGATACCCACGAGTGGCAACAAAGCTATTGCTTGACGCCTTCTCATCCTTAAATGAAAGTTCATTACTACTACCAATAGTATATGACTTAACCCCCTTTCCCGTAGACAGCAACAAGATAGTAACCTCTCCTTTGCGGAGACTCTCTTTTATCTTCTCATTCAGTTCATCTATATTCTCAAAAATCGGAATAAGATTATCCTCGAAAATTCCTTCTGCAAGAATAATGCTATCAGTAATCGAAACTGAATAAGAATAATTGACTGTATCAATCACCATAAACTTATTCACAATGCGTAAATCCTCTGCGAACGTATGAGGAATAACCGATTTTCGCACTTCAACCTCCTCATATCTATCCACACAACTAAAAGTTATCATCGCCACAACACCAAGCAGCAGAAATAAAAATATTCTCATATCTATTGTTTCTATTATTTGTTATTCTTCATAAATCCTCCTGCTCCACAATATTCAAATTACCAAGTTGACACTTTCTGATACAGCATAAAGCTTGAGTTTTCATTTATCATATCATATTTTCCCGTTTAATCGCGGTAAACATACTCCAAAAGCACATTTTTTGTTTTTATTTTCCTAAAAATCAACAAATTGTCAGTATATTCCCTATAAAAAGCCCGATTCATCAAAAGCGATGGACACAACCGAGACATCCTATGAAAGTATACAGTTTGGCATTACATAAGACCGATTCTATATAACAATTTTAAAGTTGACACAACCAATAGATAACCTTAATACCAATTTCATACGAAAACAGTGAAGGAAAAAGACTTCCACCCAATATATTTTATCGCATTTTACTCTCATAAACCTTCTGTATCCACTTATCCATCGGGGTTTCAGCTATGATGAACAGAGAGATACAAAAGATTTATGAGGGTATGATAGAGTAAAAACGATAAAAACTTTCTGTTGATATACAGCAGTAACACGCATATTATACATAACGCAGCGAGTGGATTATATATAACACGGTTCTTTCATTTAAAGATACGGTTTTGCCAGCGTTTCTCTACAGTCTCGTTGGCGTTTCTCTATATAGACACTCCGGTGTCTTTACAGGGAGACGCCAGTATCCATGGTTGGAAACTCCCGTTTCCCTACGCGGGAACTGTAGTTTCCCGCCTGGGAACGGGAGTTCCGACGTAGGAAACGAGGACTTTAATTGTAGGAAAATAAATTTTGATGCTTGGTGTGGCATATTCTTCTTACGCTTCTCTTATACTGTGTTGCAGATAAACGGTATCGGCAACGTCATCTGCAACAGTATCTGCAACGCTATAATTATTTATCTGTCAGTTTGTTATTGCGGTTTTGTTGCAGATGGCAGATGTCTTTTATTTTTCAAACTTTATTGTAGGGGCTCCCACCTATCCTTGTCAGATTGCTGCAAAAGCGCCATTACGACTTGGAGCAATCCTATTTCCGTAATCTACCAAAGCGGCTACCTTACCATCAAAGGCTATGATGAACGTTTGGGTATATAAAGAGTTTTTAAATGAAAGAGCCGTGTTATATATAATAAGGTGTAACAGGAAGTAATCTTACGGTTTTCTTTCAACATAAAAAAACTTGCATAACACCACCCATCTATAATCAATTGATAATCAGAAGTAAACAATTAAGCTAAAGAATAAATCAAAAAAAATCTTCTATTTTTTCCATAAAATGTTTGCCAGTATAAAAAAAGTTCATACCTTTGCATCCGCAATCGAGAAACAAACTATGCTTCGAGAAAGCTACTGCAGAAATGCAACAATAGGATGGCCCGTTCGTCTATCGGTTAGGACGCAAGATTTTCATTCTTGAAAGGGGGGTTCGATTCCCCCACGGGCTA
>CAKUYM010000242.1 GCA_934716785.1 uncultured Bacteroides sp.
CCCATTCACCTGCCAAATCAGTTGTCGAGGTATACATCGTTTGGCTTGGATACCATCCGGAGGCCTTTGAACTGAAGAAGTAATATTCTCCGTCTTTTTTGATAATCGCGGGAGTCTCTCGATGTAGTCCTTTGCATATGGTATTGACTAATTCTATAGGTTTGGTCCAAGTATCGTCTAATTTATATATATTTATATCACTGTTCGTATTAGTGGCAGAAAGAAGATATGCTGTATTATCGTCATCGATAAAGAGTGATTGATCTCTTGAATCGTGACCTAATGGACGATCCATAGTACCTACTTCCAGTTTCCCTTTAGGAGTGATTTGCGCCAGATAGATTTTGGCTGCCGTGTATCCGTTTTCATCTTCATAATGAGAAGACAATACGACTTTTCCGGTCTTTGGATTATATCGGAATGCATTGCCTTCCATTTTTACATTCGGATAGAAGGCCAGTTCTCTCGGAGTACTCCAACTACCGTCAAGACCTGTTTTAGAATAGCTTTCAGTAACTAACCAGCCTTTGAGTTGCTTTCCATCTATCTCTTTTCCCACATTTTCTATTCTATAGGAAAAGTAGAGGGCACCGATTTTCATTCCTCCAGGTTTGTTTGACGATTCTGTAGTGATGTATTTGCCAGTCAGGTTATCATAAATCCTTCTCTTTCCGTTAGGAGTAAATGTTGTAGCTTGTTGGGATTCTGCTGTCGCTACTTTTTCTCCATTTTTAAAAGCTTCTACATGATAGGTAAAAGTTTTGCCGACTGTTAGATCGTAATCGTCATATGTATTTCCTTTGGCTTCTCCGATCAAGTTGCCATCCCTATATATCTTATAAAGGTTTGAGTCTTCCCGTTGCATCCAATTCAACTTGACATTTCGGACTTCTGTCTCACCAGCAAGTTTGAATACGGTAGCAGTGACTGCCCAAGTATTAGTAACTCTAGGTATTTTTACTTTGGGTTGAGCAGCGAAAGAAGGAAATAACGGTAAATAGCAAAAACATACAACAATGAATAAAAAACAATTCTTTATCTGTTGACTTTGGGTATTCATAATATAATTGGATTTTATTATTTGAAATACAACTGAAATAGTTATTTCTTTCCCATTAGTTTCAAATTATTGGTCCTATAAGTTGCAGAAAATAAATCAGCTTCTTTGTATTTATATTTATTGGAGTCAAAGTATACTGCGAAATTTTGCATTAATTTTTTTGAATATTCTGTAAGATACAGGTTTGTGCCATTAAATGTATTTGAACCGGAAACAGTTATGTATTTCTTGTCTTTAGCATTTTGAATTAGATAGAAACCGTCTTCTTGTAAATTGAATATCCAACATTGTGCATCATCTTTTTTTTCAGAATTTAGGCGCAAAGTACCAAACATTGATTCCAAATATTTTCCGGTTTTGATGTCTTTTAATTTATATACATTCGGATTTTGAGTTTTGATAAACTCAAAATTTATGTTGATTTCATCATCGTCATCAGCTAAGCAGAATCCATTGACAGGTTTTGAAATCAGACGATCGGATGTTTTTTCTAATAATGCATATATATTGCCGGATACAATACTTTTTGCTCGTTTATAATGGTACATGTTATCAAATACACTTAAATTCCAGTTGTCATGCCATTTAACAACAGGATATCCGGAACGCATACTAATAGGTAGCCATACAAGATGTGACTTTTCCGGACTATTTCGATTCCAGCGATCTCCCATATAGATATACGCTTTTTCTTTGTTGGGTAATTGAAAGACATAATTGCTTTGTGAGTTGTATGTCACTTGCTTCAGTTTGTCAACTGCAAAATTTACTCCTGTAGTCCATTCACCTAAAATATTAAAAGTATATGCGGTTCTTCCCGGATTGGGATCCCAGCCCGTACACCCGGAGAATATTCCATAATAAATATCTCCTACTTTAAAAATGGCAGGTGCTTCATATTTAAGTTCTTTTAAAATTTTTGTTTCAGTGGAAGTAGGTCCTAAAAAATCATCTTTGAGCAGAGAAATATTCATGTTGGTATTCATATCTGTTGAACAGAAGTGATATGCTTTCCCATCTGTGTCTACGAATAAAGTCTGATCACGTGATTCATTTTTATTGGGGCGGAAAGTTTTATATAATTTGTAAGGGCCCTCTATTTTATCGCTGGTGGCTACACAAACTCGCGCTGCGCTATAATCATTATTGTTTACTTCCCAATGACTCCACATCACCCATTTATTCGTTTTAGGATTATAGATTACTTTGGGGCGTTCAAACAGACGTCCTTGTGATATATCATTTAAATCGTCTTTGGGGTCTCCCGTCGTTTTTAAAGAAAGGCCGAGACGTTTCCAATTATATAAATCTTTAGACTGATAACAACTTACTCCATTTGATATGAAGCCAGTCCGGTCTTCTCCAAATAAATAATAAGTTCCATTTTCAAAGACAACGCATCCTCCATGGGCATTAATTTGTTCCCCATCTATGTCATTCCACAAAATACCCGGATTAATCTGGGTATTTTGTGAAAATGCCAAAATGGATGAGATAATAAAGTTGATTAATAAAATGATTCTCATATTTTTATTACTGGTTCTTTATATTAATTGTTATTTCAGGTTGTACAGGAGCATAGGCGCCGGATTCGTCTATTGTGAAATATTCCACTTCTGCTGTGTTTTCCATAAAACCGAATTTGGGTGAATAGGTACGTGATACTCCTGTTAGTTTGGCATTGTCCACACAAACAGCACTGATATCATTTCCCCAGTCTCCACGTCCTACTGTGAAAGATACACGTATCTGTTTGCATGTGGCTGAAGTTGTATAGTCCATTGAATAAGTTTCCCAGTTGTCACTGGCTATTTCCGTGATAACTTTTTTCTCTGGATCTTCGACTTCTTCGATAATCATTTTACCTGTGAGTTTTCCTTCTTTTTTGGCTATTCCTCCCTTTAATAAGGCAGACAATGTGTAAGTTTCGTTAGGTGCGACATCTACCACTTGCATTAAAATGCCATCACTCCAACCTGTTGCCCATTTGTAAGGTCTGATCTCAAAAATGTGGTTATCCAAATCTTGATTGTTATCTATTTCCTCAGGAAGAATCTGTTGTTCCGAATTCCAACGGTCACCAATAACGATATCCCATCCTTCAACTCTAGTTGCTAATTTCGTTTCAGGATTTACGTCAAATTCTCCTTCAAAGTTCGGATTCTTTAATAGATTTTCTATAGGTTCACCGACTTCTCCTGCAAAATAGGGCTGTGGAGCATAGTCTATGATGCGAACAGAATCCACAGGGATTCCATCTCTGTATATAAAGGCGCGATTATCTGGCGTTACGGCAAAGCGATAAGTGTGTGCTAAGCCATCATTATTATAGAACTTACCTTTTCCCCCTGTTTTCCCATTTGTAGCCGGATTGTTGATCTCTTTTTTATATGCATTAAATAATCCGATTTCATTAGAGGTGATATAGGCTTTAAATCCGTAGCCTTTTTCATTTACGAAATAAGGGTAGAAACTTTTCTCCGAATCATCTGTTTTTATTCTGAATTCAATTGTATATCCTTTAGTGCTGGGAGTAAAATTTTTAGTGAATTCTGTATCATTCCCTTTCTTATAAATAGGAGATGTAGCAATATCTTTTATAGGAAGTGCCGTTCCATATCCTTTTACGTTGACATAAGAACGGGTGTCTCCGCTTCTTAGGATGATTTTTCCTTCAGTCAGTTTTTTAGTGCTGTTCAGGGTTACGGTTACTTTTTGTTTTCCAGAGTTGGCTGGTATTATACTTGGAGTTACAGTAAATCCATTCGGAACAGTTATCGTTATTTCTTTTCCGGGTAATGCTTTAGAGTCTACAAAGAAGGAAGATGATCCATTTGTACCATTGATTGTTAATAATGGTAGATGTTCGTCTGTTGGTGTTTGTACTGTTTCTTTGGGCTCATCTTCAGGCGGAATGGCATAAGTGGCTGTTGTATTAATTACTAGTAATGCTATTAATAAGAACATGATTTTTATCTTTCTTTTTTTCATAATACGGAAATGTTTTATAAGTTAATTGTTTAATGATTGGATTCTTGTTCAAAATATCATTTTTTATTTCTCGTTTGCAAAATTGCAGAATCCCGTTTAATTAAGGGTACTATAATAAGTCAAATACGTTTAATTTTGAATTGTCTATTTGATAAAGGATAAAAATCATTCAGAAAGGTTCAAAAATCGACCACATGTGTCCTTATGAGCCTTTTATTAGTATATTTTAAGATTTTTGAGTATCATTAAAATCTTCTTTTATTATAATATTGCATCAGAAATACATCTTTATACTGAGTGGTTGCTATGAAATTAAATATGAAATTATATATAATACTTGTTTTTATCCAAATGTTCTCATGTGCTTTTGCACAACAAATGTCGGTGACTACTCTTCCATTAAATAATTATTTGCCTTCTAGTACTGTATTACGGGTTCATTGTGATCGAGAAGGTTTTTTGTGGTTGGGGACTAAGGATGGCCTATGTCGTTACGATGGCTATCGGGTATTGGTCTTTCGTTCTGGGTTAAAGACGCCGGCGCTTTTGACAAATAATGAAATTACTTGTATTGCAGAGAATAGGAATGGGTACTTATTTATAGGTACTAAAAAAGGTGTTAATGTTCTGAATAAGAGAACTTATCAAATAATTCCTGTAGAACATGATGAGCTGAAAGATTCAGAAATTAGAACAATGATTGTTGATAGTGATGGGTGGATTTGGATTGGAACATTGACATCTGTATTTCGTTGTTCTGCCGATTTTTCTTTTTGTAAAAGATATGATTCAGTTTTACCTGTCACTAGTGTGAATTCTATATATGAAGATGCTGATAAAGATATTTGGGTAACTTTATGGGAGAGAGGATTGCACCGGTATGATTCGAAAAAGGATACATTTGTTGCTATGCCTCAAATCGGAACATTAAATAACCCGTTTAGAGTTTTTCAGGATGATAAGAAACAGCATTGGATATTGACTTGGGAAAGCGGAATTTTTTTGTTCTATCCTGAAGAAAAACAAGATTTGATGTATAGGCATGTAGATATAAAAAGTGATGAGCATTGGGATGAAAGTGGTTGTTTTAGTATAACTCAGGATGATAAGTATGGGTATATATGGATTGTATCTACACAAGGTCTTTATGCGCTTCAAAAACGTCCGGGAGACGTGGTAAATAGTGTTGATATATCTTTTATATCTTCTAAATTGAATAATATATTTAGTGAGATTGTAAAAGATAAATCAGGAAATTTATGGATTGCGGCTTTTAACGAAGGATTGTCCATGATTGACTTAAATAAACCTTTAATTCAAAATTATTCTTTTCCTTCTATTCGTGAGAAAACAGGTTTTATTACAAATATAAAAAATATTTATGAGGATGGTGATGGTGACCTGTGGATTGACCAAAATCGTTGGGGAGTAGGGGTCTTCAATCCCGGGACAAATAAACTTCAACTTTATACAGATGTTCCTTCTTTGAGAAACGTGACCAATCTGAGAAATATTAGTTGTATCATATCTGCCCCATTATTGAATGAAATTTGGTTGGGATCTGAATATCGTCCGGAAATTTATAGAGTGAAAAAAGAAAAGGGTAGGATAGAATTATTAGGAACCTTAATTTTGAGCAACTATACGGATAATCCAGGATTCCCACGCCTTTTTTATGAAGACAGCAAGCATAATCTTTGGGTTGTAACAACTAAAGGTATTTTAGTTAAACCGGAAAAGGAGAAAAATCTTCAAGATACGAAGTTTCCGTCAATGGATATTACTGGGATTGGAGAAGGTAAAGACGGAACTTTATGGATAAGTACAAGAAAACAAGGTGTATATAATGCTGTAGTGTCCTCTAATTTGACATTTGAAAAGAAAGGTTTAAAAAATCTGACTACTCAAACAGATAAATTGGTTAGTGATAATATAGAAGCAATCTGTATAGATGATAATGGCTTGGTGTGGATGGGGAGTCAGGATGGCGATGTGTTTACATATGATCCTCAAACGAAAAAAACTGAGAACTTATCTAATGTGTTTGATATGCTCGAAGAAGGAATTTTTAATATTGTAACAGATCTGTTAGGGCATATTTGGATCTCTACCAATAAAAGAGTCATTGAGTATGATCCTAAGAATGGTGGTGTTATGGATTACTCAACGATGGATGATGTAATGATAAAATCATTTATGCCTAATTCTTATTTGAAAACTCGTTCTGGAAAAATACTATATGGAGGCAATAAGGGAATTTCGGTATTTACTCCTTATGAACATTTGTCTGATAGTCCTCGTAGAATTAGAACAATGGTGGCAGATGTAAAGATAGATGGTGTCTCCAGTCTTTTGGAGAAGGGTAATCAACGTTTCAATTTGAGGGGTCAGACTATTTCTCTCGATGCGGGAGATAAGAATATTGAGATAGATTTTTCTTCTTTAAACTATGCATTTCCAGATAAAATAAAGTATGCATATAAGATGGAGGGAGTTGATG
>CAKUYM010000243.1 GCA_934716785.1 uncultured Bacteroides sp.
TGCCAAATAGGCAAGAAACCATGTCGTTTTTTTATGCCATTATCTCAAGAATATTTAACTTGCGAAACTTAAATAATTTATTATCTTGTTACACACTTTTACGTTATACAATCTTCGAATATTCAACTAACTTGTCATGCATCCACTGCGGGTATTTGCCACAAGCGGTGTAAAGTATAGCTATTACAGTCCAAATAATAAGTTTGATATCACCAAAGAATGAGGCGTGCTTTACATAATAAATATCCAACTTCAAGCGGATAGGCAGCACCATTTCATTATATTCCGTTTCATCAGCAAACTGGTCGCCATAAATATAGTCCCACAAACTCGACTGCGATGTCAGTCCGCATGGCACAGTGGCGGATATAGCATTCTCGCCACCACGCGTTATGTCCACTTGATCAACAGCAGCTGGACGAGGTCCAACGATAGACATTGTCCCATTCAGTATATTCATCAACTGCGGCAACTCATCAATCTTCAACCGACGCATAATTTTTCCCCACCAAAATATACGGTCTTGATCGGGTCGCAACGATGCCTCATTCGCTCCTCTTGCCACACGCATGGAACGGAATTTCCACATCTTAAATTTCTTGTTGTCTTTGCCCACACGATTGGCAAAGTAGAACAATGGTCCTGGGTCACTCAGTTCCGTAAGGATAATACTCAAAACCCATATTGGTGATGTGCCGATGATGCCGATGAAGGCACATATAAAATCAAAAACACGTTTGGTCGCTTTATAAATCATAATATATCTTTTCTTATGAATACCCTTTTATTTGTAAGCACTCAATTACTTCCGACCTCTGATAAACAGGGGCTGGATAGCTATTGATTTTTTTGTTTTAACTTTTATTTAATTGAATTTATAGCGCAACAGCATCAGGGAGAAGCTTAGCGTAATCCTTCTCGCCTTCTATCAATCTGCGGAATACATAAGTGAAATACTCCTTCACATTGAGACCCCCATTCTTGCATGTCTCAATGAGAGTATGATATTTCAAGGCGGACACGATGCCATCCTCACTACTGAAAAACAATGAATTCTTTCTTTTCACCGTAAACGGACGGACTGCACGTTCCGCCAGCATATTGTCTATGGTATAATGACCGTCTTTGCGATACTTGAGAAGAGCATCCCAATTGGACGACACTAAACCAGCGCTTTATGCATCATCTCGCTGTAATGATATCTATTGGGGTTTCTTAGCATCTCGTTCGACCTTTTATATATCAGGCCAAGTATCTTGTCCACATCCCTTCGATGCCTTCGTTTCCTGATTGCTCCTGTTCATACGGTTGTTCAAGTCATCACGGTCCTTGACGGCCTTGTCATATGCACTCTGAAGTCTATCCATTGACTCCTGCAATGAGGATATCGTCGCGTTCTGGGAGCTTATCGTCTCACGAAGCGTATCTATCGTAAGCTTAAGGCTACTTATCGTAAGTTTAAGACTACTAACCATAGCCTTAAGCTCATTTATCGTATTTATGAAATCTTGTCTCTCCATACCAAAAAGTCCAGTTCATACACTACTTCATGGTTCTTCATCACCGGTTTCATAAACTTGTAGCCTTTCTCGTAGGTTATGTCATAAAGTAAACGCTTGTGGCTTTTGTATCTTATTATCTTTAGCATACGACGGTCCTTTGACATAAATATATAGGCATCACCATTGTACGGATTCATATCGAGAGCCTGCACTTCGCTAAACAGACGATACTTGCCATACCTCATATTCGTTATGCCTTCTATATACCACAACTTGACGCCGCCGTTTATCGCAAGCATAATACCTCCATTTTCTCTACCAGGTCCTTAAGACTCTTGTAGTCTATGTTCTTCTGTTGAAAATACATACCTGTGGTTGACTTTATCTGTAGCGTGAACAGCGTGGACTCCGATTCCGTAGCATATTCACTCCCGGGAATTTTCTTGTCAATAACGCAAGATGACGTACATGTATTCTAAACTTTATATGCACCATCCTTGTCAACAATATCGACCGCATGAACTTTTCACATTATGACGGTTCTTGTACCACCTCTCAAACTGGGAGTTAACGATGCCGTTCTTTTGGCAAAAGCTTACAATCGACACACCACTTGATTTTGATTCCTGATTGTAAAGCTCCAATATCCTTTTAAAATCTTCACTGCTTGCCATAATCCTATTTTTATGTTTTGCTGTGCAAAGATATCCATACTCAGCATTATAAACTTAGAAGCAATTGAGTACTTACTTACCGTTTTGCCAGTCTTCCATTTCGCCCCAATAAACGATTGGCATTGAGTTTCTTCATAAAGCAAATCACAATCACCAACTATCAATTGATGGAAAATCGTTCCTTTTTTCCCAGCGGAATTTACATTTTTTTAAATAGGGAATCATTACTTCATTGTCTTCTTTAATTCCAGTCCTTTAATGGAATCTTTGAAACTTACAATTTGGTAGTTAAAAGGATATTTGCTCATTTCATACACATAATATGAATCAGAAAACATCTTAGGAATTGCAGGTAAAAACTTTGCTCCCAACCAGACAAATGGATTAAACAATCGACTGATCCATATTCTATGCCCATGTTCCTCTGCTATTTGGCGAACAATTTCCACTGTATCTGAATACTCAGCATTCTGTGGGAAAAAAATACCCGCCATATCTCTTAGTATAAGTTGTTTCACAAATTCTGCAAGATTGGTGACATGTAGCATCGAACGCTTGTTATGCCATGCCGGAAATACAGGTATTTTTAGAGCCAGCCATCCTAATCTTGGCAGATTGCCCTTATTACCTGGACCATAAATCATTGGTGGACGAATAATTGCAATTTTAAACATATCGCATTGCAACTCTTTTAATCCTTCCTCTGCTTGCAATTTCGAGTCTCCATAAAAATCATTTGGATTAGGTTCCGTTTCGCTTTTAACGCAATCACCCTTCAACGACTTGCTGACATGGTATACGATTTTTGAACTCATATAGATAAACTGTCTCACCCCATGTTCCTTTGCCCACCTTGCAATCTCTATGGCTAAGTCGCGGTTTACTTTATAATATAGTGGAGCCATTTCTGGTTTCGGATCCACATGTGCAATACCTGCAACATGAAATACTATATTATATTTGGTAAAATCAGCTTTTTTCCAAGCTTCATTTATAGTATCAACAGTATCTACTTGAAACAATTCTGGTTCACGCATCAACCATTTCTCTATGTTTGTACCTACAAAACTATTAGCACCTGTTATTAAGACTCTTTTCATATATCTCTATCTTATAAATCATATATCAACCATTATCCTCTCCCCAATAGCCACTTACTGGTTATGTTCCATTTCAAAAGTAAGCGTACAATCAATACAGAAAATATTGTCAGCATAACAAACTCAATAACCACATGTGCACATATCGGAAACATAGGTATCGTACCTAAGAGTATCTTTGCCAAAAGATTTTTCACAACCATATGAGCTGTATATATACCCAATGACATTTGCCCCAATTCAATAAGTCGTTGCCATATCCAGTTACTGCCTATACTCATTTTTGGTGCAACTGAATACATCCATATAATGAAAATTATAGGAGTCAATATTCTATACACCATTTGGATAAGCTTCGTAGATATGAATGGGACACTTTTTAGAAACAAAGGAACTCCGTTGGGAGTCCAAAAGTATGACATAGCTGCCCACATAATAAAAAGAAACCATAAAATTCCGCCTTTATTCGGCAGATATTTTTTATACTTATTAGCATAATATCCCATCATGTAGAATAGAAAATAAAAAGCTATATACTCATATCCAAAAAGCTTTGCATTAGGTAGTATAATTTGACATCCGATTAAGCCCAATGCTGCCATCCCAACCGCCAATTCTTGATTTATTTGTGTTTTCTTGCATACCCAATCAATCAGAGTATAGATAACATTAATAAAAAATAAAGCCCACAAAAACCAATAGCCTTTATTCGGATAAAATAAATAATCCCAAATGTTGTCAACATTATGATAAATAAAAAATAATGGGATTGACCAAACTAAAAAAGGAATAATCAATTGCTTAAATCTTTTATAGTATAGATAATAAACATTCCCCCATTAGAACAATAAACCAAATAACCACTCATAGCCATAAAAGCAGGCATATGGAAAGAATAAATAATATTTCTCCAGACATTATCCTCAAAGCCTATGCCTCTTACTTTCAGGGGTTCTTGAATAGCGTGCCCCAGAATCACCATCAACATTAGCACCCCCTTCACTACATCCACCCACAAAATTCTTTTTGACATTCAGTCCTAATTTAAATAAATAACGCTTATGGAATAAAACTCATAGATTGATATCCTCTCTTAATATTTGTCTTGATGGTTCACCCTTGTTTTCTTTTGTACTTCTATACATTTTATTTGCAGTTATAAGTTTCTTTTCTTTTTGTCTTTACTCAGTTTCATAAAACCTTGGATGGTGAATGCGAAAAACACCCACAAATCTGACCATGAAAATATCTGATCGGTAGTATTCTTAAACGAAAACCATGAAGGCTTACATTTGAAACGGTTCGGTGACTTAAAGAACCACAGTACATCTGTATGCATATACCGCAAATACTTGTGCTTAGTCTCAAACTGCGGTTCTATATTCTTCCTTAAATAATCATCAACTATCATCTTGGCAAAGTTCACTCCTGCTTCAAAGCAAATCTTCACACTCCCTGTAATGCGCGGGTTAATCTCCATTATTTTAGCTTTGCCATCGCGCGTATCTTCTATCAAGTCAATATCAGCATACCCTTTCCAACCTATTTCCTGCAGCAATTTCTGACAATCGGCTACGATATCTGGACGGTTAACAGTCTCGTTCAGTGTGCTTGAGCCACCGTCAATCGGATACCATCTAACCTTAGCAAATACACATATCCCCTTCATCTCTCCATTACGGTCAATGAACATTTCACATTTGTATTGAAGACCATCCTGCGGAATGTACTCCTGAATCAGCATCTTACCATATTTATGTTCTGCTTTGTCGTAGTAACCGACAAGATCACTCTCATCTTGAGCAACATGGAAGCCTACTGCCGCACAACCCGTTCGAGGTTTCACAACTACAGGATACTTCACCATTTCTTTATTAGCAAAATATTCCTGCTTATTCGTAAATGACAAAGGGCAAGGCAAACTATGTTCCATACATGTCAACATAGTCTTCAACTTATCCGATGCCATTTGAAATGTGTTCCAATCCTCAACAGCAATAGTTGTTAGATTCTTCAACTCTTCCTTATGCTGAGAAAGTATAATAGCCACGTCGTCATTCATTGGAATCACAATATCATACCTGTACTTTTCCAGTTCTGCTTTAATAGCCTTGTACGAACCTTCTGAATCATGTGCATCACAATATGCTAACAATTTTCTATGCGGATATTTTGAGGCATATCCAGGATCCAATTTACTACCATTGTATGTTGTAACTTCACAACCTAATTCTCGCAAAGCCTTGCTCATTGGCAGCACTTGTCTTGCTCTACCTTCTATCAGAAGCACCTTTATGTCTTTGTAATCTTTCATACTCTTCTACTATTTTACCTTCTTAACTTCCCATTCGTTCAATATTTCACTTATTCTTTTAGGTAAAGAACACTCAAAATCATTTGGTCGTGGAATAAAGTTGTTTAGTTTATTCCATGCACTAACAATAGAATTGGTACCATCAAGGACATAGCCCTCACCAGAAAGCTTACGCACTATTTCTGTTTGATGGTCATTTACCATCTCACCATATTTAGCAAGACGAGCAACTGCTATCACTTTCTTACCTTTCTTTATACTACTGAAAAGTGCACCTGTACCTGCGTGAGAAATAACAACATCAGCATCTGCCATCAATTTCTGATATTTATCTTCGGGAACAAAGTCAAAACACTCCACACAAGCAGGACGATACGAAGTATATCCAATTTGAGCCACAACTTTGTCTTTGATATTTGCTGTTATAATCAAGTCTTCCACCATCTTCATACAACGTGAAAAGTCGCAACCTTGTGTACCTAATGTAACGTAAATCATAATATCCTTATTAGCTTAAAACGCCAAAATACTCTGCTTTGGGATAAACTTTTAACATTTCAGGCCATTGTACAATGACTTTATCAGACATCCAACCAACAAGTCGTCCTGTTACCGTCTTACTATACACCATAGCATTCGACTCTATAAATATCAACTTTGAGCCATAGAACTTTCCCCACCAAAACAAAGGAACAGCAATGTAACTACCTGTTGAAATAATCACCTTTGGTTTGTATTTTCGGACAATACGAATACACTGATAGAACATTTTCAAATATGCGTTTAATGCTGTCCAACGAGTTTTCTTTTCAACTGTTCCTGCTTTTTTTTCTCGTCTATCAGACATTGCATTCGCAAATTCTACAGCACGAAAACATTTTGCAATTTGGGGCTGATTGACAACAAACTTGTTGTCTGTCACCAAGATGCTGTCATACAGAGGAAATAAGTCC
>CAKUYM010000244.1 GCA_934716785.1 uncultured Bacteroides sp.
ACCCCCGACAACTGAAAGTCCAAAAGGGGTACACTTAGTCCGAAATTGGCGAACTTCTGTCGCTATTTGGCGAGCCTGTATAAACTTTACTTTGAGTTAATTACCGTAGTTTGTAACCTAAAAAAGTAAGTTTATGAAGAGTACATTTTCCGTTCTTTTCTTTGTGAAAAAGGACAAGCAAAAAATCAATGGCAGTTACCCTATTTTTGTCCGTATCACGATTGATGGTGTGGCAAGCCGTTTTAATTCCAAGCTGGACGTTCAACCCAAACTTTGGGACGGTAAGGCAGGCAAAGCCGCCGGACGTTCTGCGGAAGCTACCCGTATCAACCGATTGCTGGATGATATAAACGCATCCCTTAATATCATTTATCACGAACTGCAAAGGCGTGACAATTATGTTACCGCCGAAAAGGTGAAGAATGAATTTTTAGGGCATAGCGAAAACCACGATACCATCCTTAACCTTTTCCAAAAGCACAATGACGATGTGAAACAGTTGGTCGGCATATCCAAAACGATTGCCACTTATCGCAAATATGAAGTGACCCGCCGCCATCTTGCCGAGTTTATCCAAAGCAAATATAACCTGTCGGATATTTCTATAAAGGAAATAACCCCGATGTTCATTACAGACTTCGAGTTATATTTGCGTACCACCTGTAAATGTGGTTATAATACGACTGCCAAGTTCATGCAGTTCTTCAAACGCATTATCTTGATAGCCCGTAATAACGGCATCTTGGTAGGCGACCCGTTCGCCAACTATAAAATACGTTTGGAGAAAGTGGATAGGGGATATTTGACAGAGGATGAAATAAAAATCATCCTCAAAAAGAAGATGGTTTACGAACGGTTGGAACAGGTGCGTGATGTTTTTATCTTTTCCTGCTTCACGGGTTTGGCTTATGTGGATGTTGCAAACTTAAAGGAAGATAATATTCGTAAGTCCTTTGACGGTAATTTGTGGATAATAACAAAGCGTCAGAAAACGAATACAGACGTGAATGTTCCTTTGCTGGATATTCCTAAAATGATATTGGAAAAATACAAAGGTAAATTGCCGAATGGAAAGGTACTTCCTATTATCAGTAATCAGAAACTAAATGCGTATTTGAAAGAAATAGCGGATGTATGCGGAATTAAAAAGAACTTGACATTTCACCTTGCAAGGCACACATTTGCAACCACGACCACGCTTGCAAAGGGTGTCCCTATTGAAACAGTTAGTAAGATGTTGGGACACACCAATATAGAAACGACACAGATATACGCCCGCATTACCAATAATAAGATAAGTAACGATATGCAGGGACTTGACATGAAGTTTGTCGGCATTGAAAAAATCTACAAAGAAGTATCTATGAAATAGGTATATAGGGGAACTTATCACAATTTGTAATAAGTCCCTTTATGCTTTCAATTACTCACCATTAAATAATAACATTATGGACTTACAAATCATTCAAAACAAAATCTTTGAGGTCAGGGGTTGCCGTGTCATGCTCGATTTCCATTTGGCAGAACTTTACGGAGTGCAGACAAAAGCCTTGAAACAAGCAGTAAAGCGTAATGAAAAGCGTTTCCCCGGCGATTTCCGCTTTACCATGACGAAAGAGGAATGGGACGAACTGGTCACAAATTGTGACCAGTTGCCGGAGAACCTGAAACACAGCTACATACTTCCCGATTGTTTCACCGAGCAGGGAGTAGCGATGTTATCCAGTGTACTACGTAGTCAGACTGCCATAGACGTGAATATCTCCATCATGCGTGCTTTCGTTCTCATGCGGCAAATGGTTATCGGTTATGAAGAATTATTGAAGCGTATAGAGGAACTGGAAGTTAGTACAGATGCGCAATTCAATGAAATATACCAAGCTATTACCCAGCTATTGAGCCAGTCCCAAGAGCCAAAAGAACGCCGTCCAATCGGTTTTGTACACTATGACCGAACAGGTAATGAATAGGTAACGGAATGGGTAACGATTTAGAAACAAAATACTATCCAATTTGCTTATATTCAGTATCATATAAACAAATAAGTGGCGGGGTAATCTGCCACTTTTATTTTTTTTCTCCGGCACATTTCCAAAAATCCCTACCGTTACTGCACATTAAGTTTATCCACTAACAGGGCTTTTCCGAAAAGAGTCTGCAAAAACCCGCACAACCGTATCATAAGATAAACTGATGATACCCTTGTCTTTTCCACCCGCATTGTTCCCTAAATTTCAAATAAAACCATTTTTCCAGTTTCTCTTATTGTAAATCTTCCTCTTAGGCAGTTCCCATTCGGAGCAGTCATTATCGTATCACATAGGCAAAGGTATTTCCGTGTTCTTCACGTCTTTGCAAGGTCAAGCCCTAAAGGGTTTAAACAAAAATCTTCCTGCTGTACTTCGTCCAGAGAGTATTTTTCTTTAAAATCTTGCAAAGCCTAAACACTACCCTTTAAAGCCTATATGAAACGAAAACGACCGCCCCGACCGGAAACGCATAAAAAAAAAGTCAGATTTACGAGAAACAGGAAAAAAGGTTATGAAACTCAACTCCCTTACCTCTCAAATCCGCATAAATTTTAAAAGACACAGAATTATGGAAGCAGTAACATTATCAGAAGCAAGAGTTTATGTAGGTACTTACAACAAGTATAACAGTGGTTCACTTTTCGGCAAGTGGTTAGACCTTTCCGACTATTCAGACAAGGACGAATTTTTAGAAGCGTGCGCAGAACTACACAAGGACGAGCAAGACCCGGAATATATGTTTCAGGATTACGAGAATATCCCGGAAACTCTGATTTCCGAAAGTTGGCTGTCTGATAAGTTCTTTGAGCTTCGGGATGCCATCGAACAGCTAAGTAAAACCGAGCAGGAAGCGTTTTTTGTATGGTGCGACCACCATAACAGCGATATAAGCGAAGAAGATGCGGACGACCTTGTTTCTTCTTTTGAGAACGAATATCAGGGAGAATATAAAGATGAAGAAGATTTCGCTTTTGAAATAGTAGGAGAATGTTACGAGTTGCCGGATTTTGCAAGACGTTATTTTGATTATTCGGCTTTTGCACGTGACCTATTTATGGCTGATTACTGGATGGATAACGGTTTTGTCTTTTGTTGCGCCTGATTATTAATCGGGTGGAGCAATCCACCCACAACACACCAAAACAATGAAAGTATATAATAACACAAAGACCGTTTTAAGGTGGCTAATACTGGATTTTATTATCTATCAGGTAGCCACCAGCACCATTGGAGCGTGGATAGCTCTAACCATAGGCTTTTTTATTCTCCGGTTCATTCTCCGGTTATTTATCTCTGCCGTTTACCTGTTTTGCATGGCTTTTATTTTCATTGTGTTGCTTTCACTTTTGATTATCTGATAACTCATTATAAATTATAACGGTATGGAAACTTTAAACAAAAACGGGGTAAGTATTACCTAAGCACTGGGAGAAGAAAAGTATTTGCAATGCTGTTAAGGAGCATTCAGAAGGCCGATTTTATCATGATTTGTTTTCGACATTAGCTAAAATGCTTGTGGTGACGGACGCAAAACCAAATATAGTCGTATCTGTATCGGGGTTTACTCCAGTGAAGAAAATGCCATTGAAGCGGCAAAGAAAAATAACCTCTATCCCCATCAGGCGCAGGTCATTATATTAGAATGTGATATTGATAGCTTTTCTGAACTGTAATCTATACTGGGCGGAACTCTCGTTAGGCTACTTTCTTTCGTGAGCCTACGTGAGAAAGAAAGTAGCAAAGAAACCATTGAAATACTCTATTTTTTATAGTATTTCCTTTGACTTTTTATTTGTTTAAGCCATTCAGCTTTTCGTTCGAATTGGAGATGGAAATTTTTAGGAGCAAAATAAAAGATATATTCGCAAATTTCTAAAGCTAAACCTGTTTTTTGAAGCCTAACTAACACATCAATAAAGTTATATAACCCCGCGACAATATTTTGTCGTGCTCCAGAGCTAACTTCATTTAATTTCTTCTGAGAAATCGCATTGTATAAAAACACACCTTGCTTGTCATGAATATCTTTGCAAACTTGCTTTTGTTTTTCTCGCAAGTGTTTAAATTCACTGTCAGATATTTCTTCGTACCTTTTTTTTTTCTTTTAAGTCCTGCCAATCTGATATAATTAATATTGAATTATATTGCAGCAACATTCCTGCTAATTCAACATCAATGTCATTATTGTAATTAAATCCATTTTTCGCATATTCTAGTAAGATTTCTATTGCTTTTTCTTTTTGATTTTTTGTGCCATTTGCCCAATTGTATGTAGCCCACATTTTTGTATAAATAGCATGTTCTTGACGATTACTACCTCCTTTTATTGTATTCTTAAAAAGGTGGCTGTAATCATCTAGATATTTCAATGCTACTTCTTTCTTTCCTTTGTCAACAACAAGGTAAGAGGATAAATTTAGTATTGCTGACAATTTTATATCTAAAGGACTAGTTGCTCTATTTATTATTTGTTTGTAACTTTCGATAACCTCAATTTCATTCTTTGCTATCCGATTTGAGTTCGCAGAAAATAATAAAGAATGCTCTATGTCTAATTTTTTATCTTTGTTCACTTGGTCTCTTCTGCTTACACTATTCCCTTTAAATAAATTATCTTTTTTCTGAAAATAGTCACCCATCATCTGAAATATTTCCTTTGAATATATTTCGAAAAAACGATTTTCATCATCTGCAAACTTTATTATTTTCAACTTTATTAATTCATCGACAGCAGAGTTGAAGATTTCGGGCTCGTTTTCTAAATTTAATATATATTGAGCTTTCTGTAAAACGTTGACTAGGTCGTTTCCATCTACTAATAAACTCAAAATAACAAATAAATCTTTTGCCTTAGGCGATAAATAATCATAAATACGCCCATAGAGAAAATGGATGGCATTAGAACCTTCTTTTATGTTAAAACTCAATGCATCCTTAATCCCCTTTTGTCCAACAATAAATGCAAATTGAAAAATGAACAAAGGACGTCCACTTGTCATTTCATAGATTTTATGTTGAGTCTCCTTTTTCTGTAATTCTCTATGAAGTATTGTTTCATTTCCTAAATTTTCATTTTCAATAACTCGCATCAAAAATTGAGATGTTTCTGATTCAGTTAATTCACTTGTTTGGAATTCTTGTCCTAGTTTTATATTTGCAGCCCTTGTTGTTATTATAATCTTGTGGTGATTAATATTTAGACCTAAAATGAATTTCTCTATTTTATCTTTTTCTTCTTTAGTAAATGTCTCAAAGTCATCAACGACTAATAATATTTTACCTTGATAATCAATTATTTTTTGTGTATCTAAAGATTCTGAATTAAATAAAACTTTGTTTATGCTTTTTATCAATTCGTCAAAAGAAGAAATTGAATCATTTATTTGTTCTATATTTCCTGTATAGAAGTTATATCGTCTATCTTTTGCGGATAAAAAAACTATGTAATCAAACGTCTTTCTTTCATCATTTGCTAAATCGTCACATACACTTTGAATTGTTGCTGTTTTACCGACCCCTCCGTGCCCCCATATTGTAGCACATACGGATGCCTTATTTTTTGTGAGAAAATCTGTTATTTTTCTCTTGATTCCTATGTCGATATATTTCTTGTAGTTATTTTCGTATATATTCAGTATAGTCCCATTGCTTGTTTTAACCTTTACACCATCTTCAATGATATTAAGTTCAACTAATTCTTGCCATTCTTTATTGCAAATTCCAGTTTCTAGCAATCTATTATATTTTACTTTTCCTAATAGTTTTTCTTCTATACTATTGAATATATAAATTTCTTTGCCATATCCTAAAAGTTCAATAAATGGAGATAGCCTAAAATATTCATTTAAGCCAATAGAGCCATAAATACTATCTGTTATAAATGAACATATATTTTTATGACAACTCCATGGGACATAGGTGCTCCCGTCACTTTTATAATTTATTCCCTTGTAATAATCTCCTTCTATAGACATAACATGTATTATATCGATATTCGAATTAAGTGCAGGAAGATTTGCTGCCAAAACACTTTCATATAAAGATTGTATAGAAGTAATAGACGTATCTATAGAATCTTCAAAAGAATATCCATGCCCAAGAAGTTCATTTCTTAAGCTTGGGTATTTTTCAATAGCTTTATTAAGCTTCCCATTTTTTAAAATTTCTTTGCTAATATCAAGTTTTCTACATAACGATACAATACTCCCTATTGTTGGCTTAACAACTCCTTGAAAAACATATTCTTTATCCTCTGCATCTAGGAATTCTATATTTTTATTCCATAAATAGCCTAAGAGGTAAATTAAAACATATTCAAATCTAGATTGATGATGGCTTATCAAACCTGCTTTGTCTCCTATTGAGGAAAGGAAATCTATCCGTTGCTCTATTTGCTTTCTTATATAATCCATAGTGTTAGATATTTTCAGAACAAAGTTAATCACAAAAAAACACTCAACAATAAAATATTGAGTGTTTTTAAC
>CAKUYM010000245.1 GCA_934716785.1 uncultured Bacteroides sp.
TTTCGTATAATTTAAGTCGATGGCAAAGGTGCAAAACTTTATACAGGCTTACAATACGGCTTTCACCGAATACTTACTATTCGGCCGTCCGAAAGGAATGTTCGGAAGGCATCTTCGTCATCAAGTATGTAATCTACGGCCCTGTGAACCATCTGACCATATTCGTCACCTGAAGCACGCATCTTTTTGAGCATTTCCATGATGCGATCAACGATAGGCCCGCTCCACTCTTTACGGAACCTCAGGCGATGTTCTGGACTTTGGTCATCCTCTTGTAGAAATACTTGCATATAACAAACTGACTTACGACTAGTTACACACTACTGTCATTTATCCGTAGAAGCTCGCATTTTCGCTAGGATTCGCTGTTTCTCTGCCTCTGGGAAGTTTGGGGCTGTAATCAACTTTAGCACCTTTGCTTCAACTTTGGAAGCACGGTTGCCATATTCTTCCGCCTTACGCTTACTGGCTTCTGTTTCCGCCTTTGCCTTGGCTATACGAGCATTGGCGGCTGCTATCTCCGCCTCCTATGCTGCTATTTCATCTTGTATCATATCCTTATTTTCGTCTGAACTGACGTTGACATTAGAAGTATCAAAGTTTGCTTTGTATGCAGCAATTCTGCCACGACAAACAAACTGTTACTTTTTAGCTCTATCTGCTCTCCATCTGGTGATTTCAGAATTAAGGTCTCCACTTGCCAGCTTGCTGGCTTTGGAGCATCATCCTTTATAGTAATAGGAATAAAAGCATCTTGCGATGGATCCTGCTGTTTCTCCTGTAAAGGATAGTGCTTCTTGTACTAGATGAGCCAGTCATAATCGACGGCTTCATCTTTGCAATACTTACGCAGGCTACGTCCCTTTCGGTTTTGGTTGTAGTTCTGCATCACCTTTTCAAAATATTCTTTGCTTTCCATTTTATGTGAATTTTAAAACGGTCGCAAAGATTATATTTTTCATTCAACCCACCTTACGCTGTATTGGTGGTTTACCACATGATAATATTGAGTTGTCATAATATGTTGTATTTAAAGGCAAAGGGCTCAAGACCCGAAGCCCTTTTTGTGGCAACCATGTCGCCTGTACAGACCTATGTGTGTGATAATATTTAGGTCCTGTGGTCTGCACTTTACCTTTATCCATATGCCTTGGTTTCAAGCATAGACCTCTTGCGAAATCTTTGCATTCAATTCCTTTGTCACATGTAGTTTATTCCAATTTGTAAACATATATCTGCCATTCTTAAAATAGGACAACAGATTATTTCTTTCTTCTGTTTTTAAACCAAAAGAATTACCAACTTTTTTCTTTTCATCATCATTAAGATAAGGACATGCCATAAGGTCCAAAAGCAATATCACTATTTCCGAAGTTTTCTTGCGAAGATCTTTTGGAGTACTTGCTATACGTTCACAGGCTTTTGCAACTACCAACTCCTTAAGTTCACTATACTTTGCCTTGTTACTGAAATAATAAAGCAGAAGTGTTATAGATAGTGCATTCATGTGTGGCAGCTGTTTGGTTCCTTTATCATTAACAGTAACACCTAGATAACTTTCTATGATAGCTGGTGAGAGAAGATATTTGTTTCTCATACTGCGGAGAGTTATGAGAAAATACAATATTTCTAACTGAACTTCTTCTTTATAATGACTACATTGGAATACAACATTTATTTCATCTTGTATTTTCTTGAAGACATTAGCTCGTATATCATCTGTGAAGCGTTTGTACTGATGTATCTCCTTTTTCTTTTTCACATTCTTAGTCTCTGTATATACACTGTCAAGATAGATGATAATGTTATTCAAGAGACTCATCATTTTCAAAGTGGAATTAACCTGCTTATTAAAGGAATATATAAAGAAAGAGGAATCCAACAGATTGAATAGAAACAATGATAATTCATGCTCCATTGTTCGCTTCCGTTTATCTACTTCTTCTCGTTTCTCTTTTGGAAAATTCTTTATTTTTTCCGATAAACACAATGGTTTATACAGACTATCATATTTTTTAAGCATCCTTTCGCATTTGGTAGATATGCGTGATATCGTGTAATTAAGAACGTCTTTTGCCTCTACATTGTTAGTCTTTAGGATATCTTGGAAGACAGAACTGAAGTAAGATGAACGAAAATAAAGAGTGTGTTTCTTTTTGAGAACATTCTCTAAACGCTTTTTGTTAATATCATATTCCTTCTCATCACTCTCAACAATAGTTGATGTATCTTTGTCATCTTCATCATCCTCATTGCACTTGAATACGTCATCATCAATGTTGATACTAACGGTTTCATTGACAAGTCGATCTATTGCAAGTTTTGCTCTTGAAATAGGAGTGATGAAAGGTCTAACCAAATCTTCTGTCTTTTCTTTGCTTATACTTAGTTTGTATTCGTTAAGATGTCGTGCAAAGCTTTCATTTGCGACCTCAAGAACATCTGGATTATTGTAGAAAAAGAAATAGTCGTCCACATATCGATAACATTCATAATCTACATTCCATCGAAACCCTTTTATCAGCAGGTCATTCTCTACACAAGAATCTATATACTGTAGGATTACCTCTGCAAAGATACGTGAGAACTCAGGACCTATAACAATACCATTTGTCTCGTTGTAGTTCATCCTCTGCATCAAACTATCCCATATACATCCCAATGTTCCATCTTCACTACCTTTGAAGAATTGCTTGTATATAGCCTTTCCTCCATTGGTTACCCATGCTATTGAATGAGTATATATACTATTGAAACATGACTGTATGTCAAATTTTCGAAGATTAGTGAACTTCTTTTCAGCTCTTTGATAACGATAGTCCTCATAAAAACGAAAAATTTGCGTGTATCGTTTGTAAGAGAAAAATGTTTTAAGGTTTTCATATTCGTTAAAGAATAATTCCAAATCATCAGAACGCTTACCAAGAAGAGTATGATGCAATCTGTCACAATAGTAAAAATAACATGCAACAGCATGTGGATGACGCAAAGAGAATCGACTCTGTTGACAGTAGTAGAGAATTAGACTCTTGAACTTCTCATAGAAAGCTACCATCTTTATCTGATCAGCTGGATGAACAACTGCCAACTCTCTATAATTTCCTCGTTTATGTATTATACGATAAGAAAACGGTATAGAGTCGTAATTACCAACCTTTATTTCATTTATTCCGTTAAGATCGTTGAAATTTTTTCCAAAGAGGATTGCTAAAATTTGACGGACACCATCAGAAGTTTTCTCATTCCATCTCAACTTATTATTTTTAGAACAGGATGGATTTATTATATATTCCACTCCATTTTTTACCAAGAAACGATAAAAGAAACGGTTAGTAAATGTGATAGGCAACTCATATGGCAAAACATCAGAGAACACCACTCTTTCCTTTTTATATCGCAGCTTTATCTTCTTTCGCTTCATAATTCAACCACCTCATTATTTCCTTCAATCGCTTACCTGACAAAGAAAACATCTTCCTTGTTTTCCATGATTCTTCAAAATCAAATTTCTTGATTCTACCGTAGAGTGCAGTCTCGTATTTGATTTTTTCTTCTGAATTAGAAAACAATTTGTCATAAAGAATAACTTTCTTCTCATGAAGATATTTATTTAGTTGATTAAGGTCATCTACATTTTCATCAAGCAAATCGCTATTGAAATAGAGACCTGTCTTTATTCCTGATTTAGACTTATGCAACTTAACATTTCCTACTATTAATTTCAAAGAATCAACTAAATCCTTTCGAGCTTGGTGTAGTTTATATTTGTTAGTTAAATCAAAATGCTTAAAAGCATTATCAATACGTTGTTTTATACGATTGTACTTATTGGTTGACAAATGGAAGTTAATTGCGTGTTCCGAATTTCCTGTTCCTTTTGGGATATTTTGATCAGAAAGCTTATAACCCAAATATGTAACCTCTAATAGTTGAGATTTTTGCTTCTCACAATCATATACAAAGCATTTCTCATCAGTTAACTTTTTTAATGACAAATCAAACTTCTTAAACTCATTCTCCAAGTCATTATAATATTGCTCAATTGTTTTACCATTAGGAAGTTGGGCAAGCAGCATAAAGATATCGTCAACATAACGCACATAGAAGATAACCTCTGGTCGTTTTCTTATAGTGTTATCCAAATCACGCATGTAAATTTCAGACAGTAGCGAGCTTATACCTATTCCACGTGGCACTCCATACCTTTCTTTCATCCCCTCACACTCCTCATCTGTAAGATTTTTCTTCTCTTCTTCATATTGATTAAGTATGGCTTTTACAAACACTTTCGACTTATATGAAAGAAGGGTATTGTCCATAATTGAATGCAACATTCTTTCTTGTGATATGGATTCGAAAAACGAAGACACATCTGTACGGATTATATAATAAGGCCGCTTTGTTTTCAGTAATAACTTTATATTAGCCATGATGAGATGGCGGTTCGCCTGTTTCACCTTAAAGGTTTTCTGCAAATTACATTGCAGTTGTTTCATAGCAAAAAGTTGAGAATGATTATTTCTATCTATTTTGAAACCCACCTTACTGCCAAGCTTTACCTTTATTAGACGAAAACGAAAATTGGAACCATTTACATTGTTTGCCAAGGAATCGGTATATGACTGAAGACATTCTTGTTTCTTTTCTCTTAGATTTCTCAGCTCTTGTTTAAGTTGTGTAATTTTTAAGACATCATCATCTGTCCAATCCTGTTTCTTCTTATGTCTTAGTGCATGAAGCCTCTTGTTTGCCTCCTGTATTTTTTCAACAACATTCTGAAAGGATAAACTCATGGATTCCTTTGGAATATTTCCCATACGATTTTCCTTTTCATATACTGTCATGAAATTCTTTGAAGAAAATGTTTGGTCAAGCATGTAGATTTATTAACTTTTTCTACTGTGAACGAATTAATGGTTTATTTCAAAGCTTGCCCATACAGGTAGGGCGCAGAGTATGTCTTGTAGATGCAGCGTTGTTAACATTTAATATCTTATGCACGATATGGAATGTTGAGTGTTCTTACAATATGCCAAGATGACGGCTTTCAAAATCCTTTTGTTCTTCAATCACCAACTTGCTCAGTACTGGCAACATACCTTCTATCTTGCGACATTTAACCTTGTTGTAATAGAAGTCCATGTCGTCTAATAATTCGTTGCAAAGAGATTCGGGCATGTCGCCACCATATCCTCCTGCAACAACTGTTATTGCAGACAACCTGCGTGCATCTTTGTCGTTACGGATGTCAAATGCTCCACAGAGAATGGTCGGAAGAACATCATAGGTGATATTGCAATAGTAAAGCAAGTCGTTGAAGTCGGGTGATTCTGTGAGATAGGCTTCAAGCATCTCTTCTTGATATTGACGAAGCAACAAAAGGAACTTCTGCTGTGCCATCTTGCCTTTGATGTTTTTAGTCAAAGAGTAGAAAAGGGCATGAGACAATACTATACGGTCTTCGGAAGAGTGATAGTAAAAGGAACTGTCTTCGGGTTTACGGTCTTTTAGCATCTCTTCCATTTTGGCAAACATCTGCTTGCGCATCTCTTTTAATTCTGCAGTAGCCATAATTGATCATGAATTATGTAACAGATTAATTGTTGTAATACTTTGCATACCACTCTGCAAAATGTCTTAATCCTTCACGCAGACTTGTATTCGGCTTGAAACCGAAGTCTTGCTCCAATGGGGTCGTATCGGCATAGGTGACGGGCACGTCGCCCGCCTGCATGGGCACCAACTGCTTGTGCGATTCGAAGTCGTAGTCTTTCGGAAGCACTCCCGCACGAACAAGTTCCTCTTGCAGGATCTGCACGAAGTCGAGCAGGTTCTCGGGGCTGTTGTTACCTATATTATATACCTTATAGGGCGGGATGGGAAGGCCGTCCTCGCCATTCTGCTTCTCCGGAGCATGCTGCATGATGCGGACTACACCTTCTACTATGTCGTCTACAAAAGTAAAGTCACGCTTGCAGTTGCCATAGTTGAAGATTTTAATGGTTTCTCCCTTTACTAATTTGTTGGTAAAACCAAAGTATGCCATGTCGGGACGACCTGCAGGACCGTAGACTGTAAAGAAACGAAGCCCAGTGCTCGGGATGTTGTAGAGCTTGCTATAGGCATGCGCCATCAGCTCGTTGCTCTTCTTCGTAGCTGCATAAAGAGACACAGGGTTGTCTACTTTGTCGTCGGTTGAATACGGAACTTTCTTGTTGCTGCCATAAACAGATGAAGAGGAAGCATATACAAGATGCTCTACCTCATGGTGACGGCATGCTTCAAGGATGTTGTAGAAACCGATAAGGTTGCTCTGGATATAAGCATCAGGATTGGTGATGCTATAGCGAACACCTGCTTGGGCTGCAAGATTAACGACGACATTGGGATTGTATTCGTCAAAGACTTTATCAACCAGTGCTTTATCAGCGATATCTCCTTGAACAAAGATCCATTTCTGATTGCGCCCCTCTCCCT
>CAKUYM010000246.1 GCA_934716785.1 uncultured Bacteroides sp.
TCCCATTTACGACAATTTCGGTATCACCAAGCAGATTAAATCATCGTTTGGTAAAACTATCTCTTACAAGAGTGGTGCCTATCTGATTATTGAGCACACTGAGGCGCTTCACGTAGTGGACGTGAACAGCGGTAACCGCACCAAGAATGCCAACGGGCAGGAAGGCAACGCACTCGAAGTAAACCTTGGGGCCGCCGACGAGCTGGCGCGCCAACTGCGATTAAGAGATATGGGTGGTATCATCGTCGTCGACTTCATCGACATGAATGAAGCCGAAAACCGTCAGAAGCTTTACGAACGAATGTGTGCCAACATGCAGAAAGACAGGGCACGGCATAATATTCTGCCGCTCAGCAAATTCGGGCTGATGCAGATTACGCGCCAGCGTGTGCGTCCGGCAATGGACGTCAACACCACCGAGACCTGCCCCACTTGCTTCGGCAAGGGCACCATCAAGTCGTCCATTCTCTTTACGGACACGTTGGAGAGTAAAATTGATTACCTGGTCAACAAACTGAAGGTTAAGAAATTCTCGTTACACGTCCATCCGTACGTGGCCGCTTACATCAATCAGGGACTCGTCTCCCTGAAACGGAAGTGGCAGATGAAGTACGGATTCGGTATCAAGATCATTCCAAGTCAGAAACTCGCATTCCTGCAATATGTGTTCTATGACACGCACGGAGAGGAAATCGACATGAAGGAAGAATTCGAAATCAAATAGACAGGAAGGCGGCTCGTTGCAACGGGTCGCCTTTTGTTTTTAAGTTGTCCCCCAAGGGATTCTCAGCTTTCTTCGAATTTCAATAGAATTGCATCCCATAAATGGCAGAATAGGGCGATTATGGCAATCACTCATATTGGGCAAACTTCACCCTATATTTGAACACTTGCCTGTAGAAAATATGGTATTTGCCAATCAGCAAGCCTATTATGATGCTATCAATCAAAGCACCGACGCAGTTAATAGCGGAATATTTATTGATTTTATGTTACAGGAAATCTATGATACTCTTAAGAAACGGCAAGGTGCTCCTATTATACCGATTACATCGGTTCCGGTTACACCGATTATACCGACAAAGCATGTCGGTACAAATGTCGGTATAAATGTCGGTATAAATGAATTGAGAGTAATAGAACTTTTAAGAAAGAACAATCGGATTACCGCTAAAGAAATAGCCGAACTTTTAAAAATCAGTCTTCGACATAGCGAACGCTTATTCACGTCCCTAAAGCAGAATGGAATTATCCAGCGGATAGGTTCCAACAAAACCGGCTACTGGAAAATAATAGATAACGGTAGTTTATACTAAAAATTTCGGACTTTCTCAAGTTTGGAATTTCTGTATTCTCATCACCCTTTATTTTTAGAACTGGACGAGAAACGGTTCTTAAAAGAATCCGTCATTTATCATACAGCTCTCTCTTATAGAATCTGTTCAAACAGTTTTTTCCTAATCTTCAATCTCTTAGCAGTTCCTGAATACTATTTATGAAAATCTGTGCTTGTGGATACAGATTGTTCACCATTTCTTCATCGCAATAAACAAAATCATCATAATCCCCACTATGTCTTTTCTCAAATAGTGTAGAAAAAGTTTTCCCCACTTTCACTGGAAGTTTTCCTGTTGAGATAAAATGCAAGCCAAGCATCGTTTTTACTCCATTATGAGTTTGAGTTTGAATATCATATTTCAAAAGTAAGGCCACAGTTGCATAATAGCATGCATAATACAATCTGTTGATAGCTGCATTATAAAATGATTCGCGTACCATAACCTCAGCTTCTCTCAATGTCTCATAAGCACGTTGCATTCGGTAAGCCACCAATGCTCTTTTACTTTCCTCATCTAAAACTTCCTTCATAAGACAATACCTTCATTTATTACATTTACATAAAAAGGTGTTTTAAAAGGTCGATTCTCCCAAAGTTTCTTCAAGACAACTATCGGGCTGATACAGACACCTGTTTTCAATTCCAGTTCATACAAAGGCAATGTAATAGCTTCTTCTTCAGCTAATGTCATTTTATCGCCTTCCACCAAAATAAGTAAATCTACATCACTATCCGGTCTGGCATCTCCACGCGCCTCAGAGCCATATAAGATAGCCTGCGCATTGGGAGCAACACGTTTCAATGTCTCACGAATGGCTTCTATAATTTCCGGTCTCCTCATTGCTTGCTCTTTCTAAATGAATGAATCAAACTTTCTACTTCACAAAGATACATTTTTCTATCTAAATAACAGTAAGTCTTATGTGAAAGTTTTTTCCGTATTCAAATTACCCCTATACACATAAGCAGTACCCAAATTCCCACTACGTTTCTGTTCTTCTGAAACATCTTTCATAAAAGAAACGATATTTCCCTTTCTCATCAACAAAAATATTAAATAATTAATTATTACACACAAAGCCATCTACGATAGTAAAATTCATAAGTTTCACATAATATTTTTACACATCCAAAATTATAAACATAAAAAACAAATAATCAGTGCAATATATCAGATATTTTTCCGTACATTTGCAGCGCTTTTTACAAATAGTAAAAAGCAGATTATTCACTAAAAACTACATCGTTATGAAGATGATAGAAGTAGCATCTGAAGACTACAGTATTAACGGTTTCAAGCATTTGTCCGAACTGGCAATGGAGTACTTCCCCGAATTATCAGGGCCCAGTGCCGCCAGCAAAAAGATGCGTGCCTGCATAAAGGCGAACATTGCATTAAACGAACAAATGTCACTGACCGGCTTTACAGACAAAACGATCGACATTAGTCCGAAGATGCAAATCACCCTCTACAACCATTGGGGGCCACCGAGAATCTCCGTGCCGCTTGACGACAGACGCACCGATGAAAACGACAACAAAAATCAGAAATAAACGGAAAATCGAACAATATATTTTTAATATATAATTTATCTTTTACTGTTTATTAAGTGTTCCGCTCAGCGTTCGGCAGCCGTCCAAAGGGTAAGGATAACTATCAATTACATAGAGACTTACAAACACACAAAGGCGTTCCACGGTGCGTTCCACGAAAATATGTGTTTTTTCATCTAAAACAGAGCCTCTGATTCACACGAATAGAGGCTCTGTTTGTCGATAACAGACGCTCTGTTCACCTCAATCGGACGCTCCGTTTGGCTCAATCGGATGTTCCGTTCCGCCATGCCGGAATCCCGCTCATCGCAACGCCATTTTCCGGCATCTCCCCCTCCCTGCCACACTTCACCCCACAAAAAAGCAACTGTTTTCAGCTATTATCGTCCGCTACCGTCCCCCATCGTCCGGACGGAACCGCGCCACTTGACAACGCCGGAATAAAGGCATATCTTTACCGGAAACTAAAAAAATTCACCCATGGAGAAATTCAATTTTCAAACGATGATGAAGCAAGGTTTCCTCGTTGTGCCCAAAAACATGCTGCAACAGTTGACCGAAGAACGAGATGTGCGGGAAGGAGAGATAGAAGCCTTTCTGAAAATTCTCATGAAGGTCAACTACACGGATACGGTGTACAACAACCGCACGTACACCGACTTTCCCTGCCGACGGGGAGAAAGCCTGCACAGCTACCGCGACTGGAGCCGCATCTTCCACTGGTCTATAGGACGGACATTCCGCTTCATCCAAGAACTGAGGGAGTTGGGTGTCATCGACATCATCGCCCATCCCGACAATGCCGCACTGCACATACGGGTGACGGAGTACGAGATGTGGACGGGCAATGCAGTCGACAGCAAGACACTGAAAGCCAAGCAGAAAAAGGAAGATGAAGAGAAGAAATTCCGCATCTTCTGGAATGAATATCACAGCATCACCCAGCTCCCCAAAACAAACATTGCCAAAGCCCAACGCGAATGGAAAAAGCTGAACGGCAAGGAGCAGCAACTCGCCATCGACCAAATTGAAGAGTACTTTTTTCATCAGACCAATTATAAGTTCCTGCTCCAAGCGGGCTCTTACCTGGCCAACAAGGCGTACCTCAACGAATATTGATAAACTAATCCCCCATAAATTCCGATTGAAATGATGAAACCAAACCCATCGCTTAGGATAAATACCGAAAACAGAGTATCGCCACAGGCTCCCGAAATCGAAGAAGCCGTGATAGGAGCCTGCCTGATAGAGCAGAGAGCCATGCCGCTGATTGCGGACAAGCTGCGCCCCGAAATGTTCTACGTCATGCAGCATCAGGTGATCTACGCCGCGCTGCTTGCCATGCACCAAGCGGGCACGAAGATAGACATCCTGACCGTAAAGGAGGAGCTCGCCCGCAGGGGGAAGCTCGAAGAGGCAGGCGGCGCGTACAACATCGTCGTGCTGAGCAGCAAGGTGGCGAGCTCCGCACATATCGAATATCACACGCAGATCGTGCACGAGAAGTTCCTGCGGCGGGAGATGATTCTGGGATTCAACAAACTGCTCGCCTGCTCGCTGGACGAGACGATGGACATCACCGACACGCTGGCGGACGCGCACAGCCTACTCGACCGGCTGGAGGGCGAGTTCGGGCACAACAACCGTATGCGCGACATGGACACGCTGATGACCGACACGATGGCAAAAGCGGAGAAGCGCATCGCCAAAAGCACGGGCAGCATCACCGGCATCACCACCGGGCTTACCGACCTGAACCGCATGACGTCCGGATGGCAGAACGGTGACTTGATAATCTTCGCCGCACGCCCTTCAGTGGGCAAGACGGCCCTCGCGCTGCACCTGGCACGAAGCGCAGCGATGGCGGGACATGCCGTGGCGGTGTACAGCCTTGAGATGCAAGGGGAGCAACTTGCCGACCGATGGCTGATGGCGGGCAGCGAGATCAACGCCCGGCGATGGCGGACGGGGACACCCGAAGAGCAGGAGATGGCGGAAGCGCGCCAAGCAGCGGCAAGCCTCGCCCGACTACCGATACACGTGGACGACAGCACGGTGGTGAACATGGAGCATATACGCTCCAGCGCGCGGCTGCTGCGAAGCCAGAACAAGTGTGACATGCTCATCGTCGACTACCTGCAGCTCTGCGACATGTCCACCGGACAGAACAACCGCAACCGCGAACAGGAGGTGGCACAGGCTGCCCGCAAGGCGAAACTGCTTGCCAAGGAGCTGGACATACCGGTGCTACTGCTGAGCCAGTTGAACCGCTTGGCGGAAGGGCATATAGACAGGAGACCGGAGCTGAGCCAGCTACGTGAGAGTGGCGCCATCGAGCAGGACGCGGACATCGTAGTGCTGCTATACCGCCCCGCCTTGGCACGGATTACGACGGACAAGGAAAGCGGTTATCCGACGGAAGGGCTGGGCGTGGCAATCGTTGCCAAGCAGCGCAACGGGGAGACCGGAAACGCCTACTTCCGCCACAATCCCGAGATGACGAAAATCACCGACTATGTGCCGCCGTTGGAGTACTTGATGAAGCATGCAAAGTGACAGATATATGCGATATTATATTTTTACATATACGGCATAGTTATACTTTTCTTATTTTATTCATATTTCTTGAAAAATAAATAACAAAACACTTGACTTTGCCTTTCAAATTTTGTATCTTTGTAATGTTGCAACGAGATAGAAATATTATTACTTAAACCTTAACTTTTTCAAATTATGGATGTATTGGTAGAGCGCTATAAGCGCAGAAAGTACGTGAATCAGGAAGATTCGCAGGTGTTGTATTACATTCGCCAGAAATCGGGCAATGTGAGAGTGATGAACATAGACAAGATGGCTGCCGCCATCGAAGCCAAGTCATCACTGACAACGGGAGACGTGAAGCATACGATCGAGGCTTTCGTGGAGCAGTTGCGCCTGTCGCTTACGCAGGGCGACAAGGTGAAGATCAACGGATTGGGCACTTTTCACATCACGCTGAGCAGTGACGGGACGGTGAAAGAGAAGGACTGCACCGTGCGCAGTATCCGCAAAGTGAACGTGCGGTTTATTGCCGACAAGGCGCTGCACTTGGTGAACACCAGCCACACGTCGACGCAAAGCGATAACAATGTGAACTTCGCCCTGGCAAAGAGCGACGGATGCGGAGGTTCTAATGATGGAAACGGTGACGACGGCGATGACGGGAATGATAACGGAGGAGGTGGTGGAAACACCGGCGGAGAAACTCCGGATCCGTCAGCGTAACGCTCCTAAGAGGACATAATACACTGTCCTGCAACGCGCTTCCCCCCGATAAGTATTCCAATAATATCAGACCGTCCTATTGGGGGAAATAATTTCCTTGAAGAGAATAGTCCTATTGGTGGGAATAGTCCCCTTGCTCCTCTCCTCTTTCCTTTTTAGGGAGGAGGAGAATGCTCGGAGAAAAGGGATACTACATTACTTCAATTTTTCCCTGATACTATTAATAGTTTATTTTTCAACTATTTGCTTTCATTTTCAACTAATCATTTTTTAGTAAATCACCTTTTAATAAATTACACCTATGTTAGACAAAATTATTG
>CAKUYM010000247.1 GCA_934716785.1 uncultured Bacteroides sp.
AGATGTCGGGAACCGTGCAGAGCATAATGAACCTCTACTCCCGTAAACACGCGATGGATGGTATGCGAATTGACGTGAAGATGGCGGAATTGAAGAAAGAACTGGAAGCTGCCAAGAAACTTCCTACCGTCACCGGATATGAGGAGGAGCTGAAGAATTATCACAGCTTCCTCTCCACCGTAGAGTTGTTCATAAAGGATATGCAGAAGGCAAGAAATAAGGGGGCATATTCCGATGCTGACTATAAGGCATTGTCTGCGGCTTATGAATACGGGCTTTCCGTTATATAAAGAAATACAATGTCTTATTTGACAGACTTTTGTTAGAGAGAATAGGGGCAAGAATAAGACTGGGCTAAATTAAAGCAGGTGTGCCGAAATAAAAAAGGCACACCTGCTTCTTTCTAGTTTCATTAACTTCTACTTATTCCGTATTTATTCCACGGGAATATAAATCTCGGTCAACAACTCTTCGGGAGCCGTTTTGCACGGATCGTTCAGGTAGCGTTCGCCACTGGCTTCGTCGCGCAACGTACACTCCATTTCGGGCAGGTATTTTCCACAAATGGTGTCATACACAGTTTGCAGATTGTCGTATGATCCTTTGTAAAGGAAAATGGCATAACGTCCGGCAGGAAGCGTCTTGAAGCCTATGTCACCTTTCGGTGTCACTTGCACAGGCATTACCATACATACATCAGTACGCAATTTCTCGGTAGGCGTCACTTTGGGGTCATCGTGATAGATACAAAGCGGACTGAAATCCCCCATTGGCAGATTTTGTTCTTTGACAAACTGCCACAAGCGTTCCCAAGTACCACCGTAGTCATTTAGTTTATAATCGCCCGACAGGCGAATATAAATCACATTTCTTGCAGGTATGTTCTTAATCTCACTTTTCAGCTCCAATTCCGGTCTGATAATCGCAGGTTTCATAATTACAAAATTTTTATTGTTTCGATACTCTAAAGGTGAAATACCATAAAATTGCTTGAAGACTTTCGACAATGAAGAGGGAGACGAATATCCGATACGATAGGCGATATCGGCAATCGGAATATCCGAGTAGCGGAGTAAACGTGCGGCAGCCTCAGTCCGCGTCCGGACAATAAACGTGCCAACCGGTTCACCGAGAAATGCTTTCATTATCCGGTGGAAGTAAAAAGGAGAGAAATTGGAAACCTTGGCCAGCGATTTTAAATCAATGTCTTCTCCTAAATGCTGATTGATATACTCTACCACGACATTCACGCACTTTTGATACTCTTCTTTGGTTGTTTTCTTCTGTTGCATAGTTTGATTGTTATTTCACTTTGCAAAGGTACTGCTAAAAAAAGGAACCGACTTGTCCGATGTTGCTATTCATTATAATATAGTAAATGCCTCTGTTTTTTAGTTGTTTGTGGTAAAATGGAACTTAATGTTTTAAATAATGTAAAAAGTGCAACCTAAAGTGGCGCTTTTATTATAATATAATATTAAAATCATTATATTGTGACCAAATTATTAAACAAACAATAGCCCATGGATAAAAACATAGTTGGGACGAACGCCGGAAAGATTTGGCGTGCCCTGAAGGAAGTTGGTGAGATTTCAATACCGGAATTAGCGAGACGGTTGAACCTTAGTGTGGAGAGTACGGCATTGGCTGCCGGTTGGCTGGCAAGAGAAAACAAAATTTGCATTCAACGAAAAAACGGACTGATAATTCTGTCCGATGAAAACACTTTCCCTTTCAGTTTTGGATAGTGTGGATTTTGTGTGGAAATCCGGCAGGAATGTGTATTTTTGCGCTTTCAATGATTGATACATATTCACAATGACAGATATTCACAATGACTGAGGATATAAGGAACAAGCTCTTGATGTATGCGGAAATTTATCATTGCGCGGATTTTATAGCAAGCGACCCCGTGCAGTTTCCTCATCGCTATACGCAGAAGCAGGATATTGAAATCAGTGGCTTGTTGACCGCAATGATGAGTTTCGGCAATCGTAAACAGATTTTGAAGAAAGCGGATGAGCTGCATATACTGATGGGAGATTCGCCCTATCGGTATGTGCTGTCTCGTCAATGGGAGAAAGATTTTCCTTCCGGAGCGACTAATAGCTTTTATCGTATGCTGTCGTATGCCGATTTCTACGGATATTTTCATCGGTTGTATATAGCCTACACACAGTTTGAAAGTTTGGAAGACACTTTGCAGGTGTATCCCGGCATACCCATGGAGAAGTTATGTTCATTTCTCGAAGTGTCTGCCAAGAGCCCTCAAAAGAAACTCAATATGTTTTTGCGTTGGATGATTCGTCGGGACTCGGAGGTTGATTTTGGAATTTGGAAAAGCTTTGACTGCAAGGAACTCATTGTTCCCTTGGATACGCATGTCTGCCGTGTAGCTTACTGTTTCAAATTGACGGATACGGAAACCTTCTCTCTGAAAAATGCCCGTCGGATAACGGCTGCATTGGCAGAAGTTTTTCCGGATGATCCCTGTTTGGGTGATTTTGCCTTGTTCGGATTAGGGGTGAATGGGGAGATTTAATGGATTTCCTTAATTTTATGACAATCAATAATATATATTTTTGTCATGTACTTAAATTTTTAGGTTACTTATATGTTGGAGACCAAGCAAACGGTAGAGCGTGAATATTCATCTTAGTTGTCAATAAGCGATAATTATGAGAAGTATGTTGGTTTCTTTGGATGAGATACATCTCCCTTCCAAAGAGGGAATACGAGATATACAGGCTTGGAGCCTGAATGAAGTCTTGTAAATTCTTGTTCTTCTAAAAAATTGGAATCGCACGTACGGTGGTGTGAGAGGTCGGAAAACGAAAGTAGGAGAAAAACTACTTCGTTTTCCTCCTACTCGATTGTTTATCTGAAATATTTGTTTATCTTTGTAATTCAATAAGTTATAAATAAAAAATATGGAAAATAACAGCAACCGGATAATTCGCTTTGACTGGGCGATGAAAAGACTGCTCCGCAATAAGGCAAACTTCAGTGTACTTGAGGGGTTGCTTACTACATTGTTGGGAGAGAAGATTATTATTCAGAAGCTCCTTGAAAGCGAAAGTAATCAGGAGGATGAATATGACAAGTATAACCGTGTGGACATGCTTGCCGAGAACTCCAAAGGTGAGCTTGTCCTGATAGAGGTGCAGAATAATAATGAATATGCCTATTTTCAGTGCATGCTGTTCGGTACTTCCAAACTGGTGACTGAATACATCAATAGAGGCAACAATTATGACAAAATACGTAAGGTGTATAGTGTCAATATTGTCTATTTTTCATTAGGGCATGGAACAGACTTTATATATCATGGAAAGACAGAGTTCAGAGGTATCCATCAAGGAGATATCCTTGAATTAACTCCATTCCAAAAACAGGCATTCAAGGTCAATGCAGTTAGTCAGCTTTATCCAGAATATTATATTTTGAAGGTAAACGAATTTGATCAGGTGGCCAAAAGCCCTCTTGAAGAATGGATTTATTATTTGAATACAGGTGAAATACCTTCTGATGCTACGGCTCCCGGACTTGAAGAAGCACGAGAAAGATTGAAATTGGACAGCATGACGAAAGATGAGTTGTCGGCTTATTATCGGCATTTGGACAATATAGTGATTCTGCGCGATAATATTTATACGGAACGTGCTGAAGGCAGAATGGAAGGTAGAATGGAAGGTAGAATGGAAGGCAGAGTGGAAGGTAGAATGGAAGGTATAGCTGAGGGTATAGTAAAGGGCAGGGCAGAAGGAATGAGAGAAGCCAACTTGGATAATGCCCGTAATCTTAAAAAAATGGGAGTAGCCATTGATGTTATTTCACAGGCTACAAAGCTTTCTAAAGAGGAAATAGAAGGGTTATAATATATATCTTGGATATTATGTGATTAATTCGGTTGAATGCACCGAAAGTTTTCATCATATAGCCCAACAAGCAGACTTTGTCCCTTATCGTTTATTTTCAGGCCACCATACCGGGCTTTCTGATAAAGGCTATCTTGTCCCTCTTCAAAGAAAAAAGATTCGGCACCGAGAAATATTCGCTTGTTCACTATCTTATATCTGATAGCTATTTCATTGCTATTCAGTGGTGTCAAAGCATATTGCAACCTGATAAGCTGCCCTACTTGATTGCTGTCCGTTCGGAGTATGGCATAGCCATGTGCGGCAGTTTGTTTATTTATTAATGCTGATGAGGATGAGCTTATTTCATAGTTGAGATTCATGTAATCCCCTTGCATAAGAGAGCGAGGGTCGACAGGTGCTAAAGGTAATAGCACTAACTGTCCGTCTTTCAATGTTTGTTCTTTTTGGAAGACCGACCAGTTGAAGTATCCCAATAGCAATATAAGGTTGGCAATAATCAATATCCGGCTATACTTTTTCATGTTTTATTCTTTTTTGAGTAAGGAAATACCAAGCTGCGATAAATCCAATTCCTACGAAGAAAAGTGTAATGGACTTGATAAGCAGACTTAGATTCAAATCGTAGTAATATTTGGAGACGGCATAGATAAAGAGCAGGAGCGAAGCCGCACATTCTGCTTTATAGCCGTAATGGAAACATATCAGAATCAGCAGCAAACTGCCGGATAAATAAGGAGCGGATACAGTGGGCAGGCAGATGATGAGACAAAGAATGTAAATGCCGGTTTGGCGTATCGGGTTGTCCACTTGCATGACTTTCATTATCCGTTGCACCATGACAAGAATCCCCATCCACATGAAGACAGATAAGATAGAGAATATAGCCAAATGATTTACTCCGAGTATCAGAAATTCGATTGACAAGCCCCCCATTAAAACGAGGCAAGAGGTGAACAGCCCGTAGTGGAATGGCATGTACTTGGAAAGACTGTGGCCGAACCGGGAAAGGCGGTTATTCAGTAGACCATATATCTTTATTTCAAAAAGATTGGTGAGCAGGAATGCTGCCATGACAGGAACTGCTGCTATTTCCAAAGGATAGGAAGAAGAAAAGAGATGAGTGATTTCTCCAAATAGGGATATGATAAATGTAATCACCGAAAGAAAGGGAAGAATAAATCCTCTCGATAGCAGGAAGGTAAGAATGCTTATCCCTATAAGTGTAATGAAAAATATATTTATATGATTGCCAAACCCAAAGGCAACCAATACGCATCCGGCAACGTATAGTGTAATATTCATCGCATCCAAGAAAGATTTGATAACGAGACGGCTGACTGCCAATGTGGCAATAATCAACAAACTACCCACTAATAGGTAGGATGTCTCTGAACGTAGGACTCTGGTAAGAGCGAGAAAGCCGAGAAAGAAGAATGCAGTCAGTATTCCACCGATGATGGACACGACTCGGATTGTGAGATTATGCTTCTGTTCCATACCACTTCTTTTTTAGTTGAAGAATAATGTAGATAAGCAAGGTCGTTCCGGTGATAACCATCATTCCGGAAAGGAAGAATAGATTAGCATCTTTCAGATTGCTGTGGCATATAAATGCACACAATAGAATCATCAATACCGCAAAAGGAATAGCGGCCAAATAGAACAGGTTTCTTTTTTTCCATCCCCACCATAGTCCTGCGGAGAATACAAGAATTGTGCTGATGAGTGAAGCCATTACGTTTTTTTCTCCCCAAAAGGTTGTTGCAGCAAGGGAATCGGTATCTGATATCGCTGACATTAAAAGAAAACTGGTATGTACGATAGCCGCCAATGAAAGAATATCGACAAACCAGTGATTCTGCTTATTTAGGTTTCCTTTTGCACTCATCCATTCTGCGATGGCAGCAGCCGAAGCGCATACCCAAGTCACAGCATTGGCAAGCAGAACCATCTCCCATGAGCCATGAGTCGATATCTGTATATTATACAGCCATATCGTTGTACAAAGTAAGCCGATAAAAGTGAGCCATAGCGGAGCAAATCGGGCTGCAATCGCCCAAAGAACAGTAAAAAGAGTCCAACCCAGAAAAAGGTCGTAGGCATCAGCTCCCGTCTGATAAATCTGTCCGAAGACGGCAAGGAGTGTGCCTGTCAGAAAAGTCGCTCCTGTAAGAAGAATCTGTTTGATGAGCTTGCTCCATCGGGCGAATACGGCAAGTAGGACAGAGGATGCTAATAATACCTCCACAATTCCTAACTTGGCAAACTTGGGCAGCTCATCCCAGTTATAGGCAAAGAAAAAAGCAATGCCTGATACAGTAAAACCGACACCTGCTGCTAATAAGAAGATGGACAGAAAACGTTCCCATTCCTTTTTGCTTGCATACAGAACTTGCCGTGACAAAGGTGACGAATCAGACTTTTCCATATATTTCAACTTTTGGTCAATGCAAACATAAGAAAAAAAAGAAAACCCGCCAACTGCTCCGGCTTTATTTTAGTGTGGTATGACACGGCTCTTTCATTTAAGATTTCGTTGTTCACTTAAAAATGTTGTTATTTTATAGCGAGTGTTTCCTTGGATGG
>CAKUYM010000248.1 GCA_934716785.1 uncultured Bacteroides sp.
GCCGTCATATTGCTCGGAGTCAATTCTACACTCAGAATGCCGTTTTCGTCTAACTTCTTGGTTGTATTGACCAACAATTGGGGTACTTCCGCACGTGTCAGCTTCAATTCGTGAATATCCGCACATTGGAAATCTGCTTCGGACAAATCAATGTCTTTAGGCAGAATCTTGAACTTGGCGGTAGCTGTATGAGCAGTAACTACTTTGCCTTGTGTATTGGCATAGCTGGCTGCTTCCAGAAAATCATCTTCTTCGAATACAAATTGTTTTTGGAAGAGGATAGAACTGATGCCACTGAAACCACCGCCTTGCACTGGAAGAATGTAGTTTTCACCGTAGATATAGACGGAGAGTGTTTTATTCTCTTTATTTTCTGCAAGAATTGGTGTGTCTTTGTCGGCGGTTATGGTGGTTTGCACCAACCCATTCGTATTTTGGATATAGATGTAACCGTTGCTCTTGTCATAGAACAATTGGTCTTTGTCTGTTCCGGGAATTTCCTGCTCAGTGCCGAATGTCAACACTTTATACCATCCTGCGCCCTTGTCTTTAGTATATCTCCATGTGCCTTCTTCCACCTTGAACTGGTAAAAAGGAGTAGCCTTATTGGAAGCCTGTACATATAGCTCGTCTCCATTGCTCAATACGATAGTGTATTGTGACTGGTCTTCACTGGGATACCAGCTTTGTACGGTGAGGTTGGCGTTCAGGGCAGCTTCTATTTTTTCTTTGAATCTGTCCATGTCAGACTCAACCGTAGTGATACGGTTGTTCAATCCTTCAATATCCGAGTCGTAATCCTTGCAGGAAACAACTCCTGTTCCTAATGAAAACAACAGTGCTCCGTAGAGAAAACTGTTTAATACTTTCTTGTTCATCATAGATAAATTTTTAGTTTGATACATATTTCACTGTTTTTTTATTTTTCTGCGATAATTTCTATGTAATTCAGGCTAATGTCACCTTCGGTCACTATTAGGTTGAAGTCGGCATATCCACGTGCTTCACGGGAGTAAACAGCTACTTCGGCTTCTTCCCATGTGCCGCCTGTGGCAGGGAGGCTTACGCTTGAGGTCATCGTGTCGCCAATCTGGCAACGTAAGCCAACTGCACCGTTGCTGGAGTAGCGGAAGCGGATGGTAGATGAACCGGTCCGGAAAGGTATCTCTTTCCATCTCAGTGTGTTCAGTCCGCCGGAAGTGAGATTGGCATGCCAACCGCCGCTGTACTTCGTGTCGTTGCAGTATTTCACCACACCCTGCTCGGGAGCATTATTCATTTCTACTTCCATCAACAGCGTTTCTATCTTATTGCCCGAAACCGAACCGTTGAAACAGTAGTCGCAAGCTTCGGCTTCCAACTTCTGTCTGACCGGAAAAGGATGGTTGCTGTACTTGCGGAGCAGGTTGATGCGTTGATTGGGATAGTCGTAGTAGGTCTTGTCCGAACTGCGCCACCAAGCCGCATTTTCGGCAAGGTCGGTAAATCCTTCCAAGAATACGAGGTCGGGCTTTTTTTGTAAGAACGATTCCAGCATCTTGGTTGCGTAGCGACCGTGGTCGGCATCGATAAACTGCCAGTTTGGACGGGCGAGGTCTCCCTGTACGAAGCCGGGACATCCACTGCCTACACTGAAGCCTTTGAAGTTGTAGGCGGAGATATAGGTGTTGTAGATTAAGTTCTCGTTGTATACCTCCTCTGACATATCCATAGTGGGAACGGCAAACCAGTTGTGAATACCGTCCAGATAAGGGCAGTTCACCAATGAGAAATCACGGTCTGTCCATTCGCGCTGGATGATAAGGAACGGACGTACACCGAATGTACTGTTGAAATCATCACTGATACATTTCAGAATATAGCTCAACTTGCCGTTGTAAGCATCCGATTTTGTTTCATCGAGCCCGGTCGTACTTTTATATTTTACCGGGTCTTTCTTCATCAGTTCGCTGAGATAGCTGTCCTGCAGGAAGCCGTTAGGATTCCAGAACAGGATAACCGGACGTCCGTCTATCTCGAACCAATAGTCACGCGGTACGTTTTCGAAGGCAGGTTTCAAGTTGGCATCCCAGATGTAATAGTATATTTCTTTGCGGAAATCATTGTCCGCCCCTTTCATATCCTCTTTCTCCGGATCGAGGAACAGCAAAGGGTAGTGTGAGCCTTCTACACGGCTACCATTCTTGAACGGCTTGTTGTCATAACCGTATCCTTTGTGAGCGTTGCGTGCGGCCGACCATGACGCGGGCGTATCATCGAAGATGGCGATCTTGAACTCGTGTTCCACACCTTTGCGCTTGATAGCTGCCATTAGGTCATGGAGTTTGTCGGGGCGTCCGTGGTCTATGTCTTTGTTGGCTTCACCGCGGCAGTTCATGGCAACATAGTCCTGACCGCTATAAGCTATTTCTTCAACGAAGTTATCCCACCAATCAGCCTCGGTTATTGGGGCGGGATATGCCTTGTCATCCTGTGCTTCCGGGTAAGCGGAAGCTACGTAACGACAGAATAATGAACGATTGTGCATGGTGGAAACATCGGTTTTTGCCTTGTCCATCTTTTGGCGCAGATTACCTTCAAATCCAGCCAAAGTACCTATTTTATACGAACGTACGATTTCTTGCTCCGTATCCTGCCCGCTATTAGAATTAGGATCATCCGATCAGGCATTCTGATTGTCATCCGAGCATGCCCAACAGAAGGCCCCTAAACTCAGCAGGCAGATGTATTTCCAATATTTATTTTTCATATTCTTTCTATTGTTAAAGAGTTATATATTCAATTTTTCTTGAATTGCTGGCGAGTAATGTCCAAATAGGTCCTACCGTATCCGTTGCCATATCCTTCTACTGTCGGTTCGATGAAAGAGTCGAAGTTGTACTTATTATAAGAATCGATGAGAATCAATCGGTTGCGTCCGGCATTCATCTTAGCTACATTGCACATGGTGCGGTAAGTGTCAGCGTCTTTCTTTACAATAGGAGAGTTGCCGATAGAACCGCGGCCGTCTTGCACCAGCTTGTTCCATGCCGGTCCGATACAAGGTACATACTCCATGCTGCCGTCACCGAAAGCGGGCAATGCTGTTTCGCGGTTGTACTTCCAATTTTGATCTATCATCTGTGGATACATATAGGAACGGGTCATTTCCGACTGGTCGTACATGTTGCGGCTGGCTACGGCATCTACGCCGCCTTCCATATAGAAGTATTGGAAAAGCATCTGGTTGCACCATACATCAGCACTTTCCGCCATGATGTAGATATCGTAACCGGTAGCCTCTTTCACCGCTTTACGGATATCGTCATACATGGCTTTGGAGTCTTGTGCATAAATCTCGCCTGTCTTGTTTTTGATATAAACTACCGGGCGTGTGCCACCTAACTTGTAATAGCGGTCATCTGAAAAGTAACAACCGATTTTGCAGAAGAAGTTATTCAGCAGTTGCTGGCGGGTGTAATTGACACCGTTATAGACTCTTCCGGTTGCCGTCTCGATGCAGTTGTTTGAAGAAAGAGTGGGGGGCAGGTCGACAATGTTGTTCCAGTTGACGGCAATTACTATCTTCATTGTCTTCAGATCTACGAAGTCCACTCCCGGCTGACCAAGGTGTGGCATTGGTAAGCGTTTGCCGCCTCTGCCGGAACGCCCCAACATCATGGTGACGAACAGTGAATCTCCTTGGTTGATTTCTGTACCGGGACCTTTGCCTAAGTCTACGCCTACTTCTGGCAGGATCATAAAGTTGGCTCCGGCTTCAATGCAGTCGTCCACATGCTGCTGTATCATCGGTATCATGCGGTAGCTCTGGCTTCCTGCATCCGGCTGTAAGTAGCCCTCTTTTTGTGATTCGGGCATGACTTGTGGTGTCAGGTTATTATAGTCATTCTTAGCACTCAGTTCCTTGTCGGTCAGTGTCAGCAGTTCCCAACGGGTGAAGTTAGCGTCACCATTCGGTCTGTTGGTAATATCATTTCCTTTATAGTAGAAAATGCCCACCTGATAATCTTCGGTGACAGGGATTTCCGGAATATCGTAGTTCAGGAAGTAGTCATCAATGCTCGGCCCTTCTTCCTTATTGCATGCAGTAAGAAAGAGTAAAGCAGCGAAGCATCCGTTAATGTATTTCATTAGTTTCATAACTGTTTATCTATTTATTATATTATTCATTATCTTCTATGCGTATCCACTTTATACTTGCCGCCAAGCGTTCTTCTCCCTGCAGAGAAGCATATTCGGGATAGTCTTCGAGTACATTTTCGACAAACTCTTCAACCGTATCGCCATACCAATGGGCTACCATTTCGTTGTTGTACATCAACTGCCCGCTTTTCCAACGTTCGTATAAGCCTTCTTGGTTGTATGGACCGCAGATCCCCAGTGGAGTGAAGAAGTTGTCATTGTAGTTGCCATCAGAACGGGGAACGAGTGAGGTAGATTGCAGCATGCGGCAGGCCTCACGGTAATAGTTCATATTCCAGTTTCGTTCGTCCGTAGGATATTGCAGGCGTTCGGGTACTGGGTCGAACAGGTTGGCACCATAGGTCCCGTAGTTGTTCGGAGTTCCGTTATAGAAGATAGGCGGATATTGCATCACACGTGTTCTGCGTTCCAGTGTCCATCCGGCAAATCCGTTGAAATAGTCGGCAATGTAACGTTGCTTCCACACCTGTTCCAGATTGTTCTTGTAACCGCCTTTTCCGTTGATGTCGGCTTTATAGAAAGCACGGTAGTCACGACATCCCAGTCCGTTAGTGTTCCATTTGATACCGTTGCGCTCGATATATTGGGCTGTTCCGTTAGTGATGCCATACTCGTTCATAGAAGCGCTGATACCACTGTAATAGTACTGTTCGGCACTCTGTGGCAGTGCCACATTCACCCCCCATTCGTCTTTGCGTAATTGAACTTCGGAGAGCATAAAGTTTACGTCCGCCCATGTCAGCAGTTTCACTGTAGCGTCTTGCTTGATGAAGTCTCGCTGGATCAAAGCGTATGTATATCCTTCAATGCTGACGGAAGCTGTAGAGTAAAGGCTTTGCAGATTGTTGTTATGCTCGTCTTTGCCTACAATCCATCCGCTTGGTGTCTGTTTCAGTTCGAAACGCGGCAAAAATGGTATCCTATATGATACTTGGATATATTTCTGCTCGGCTACCGACCACAAGGAGTCTCTTACTACAGCACGGTAGTCGCCACTTTCGTTGAGGCGTGATGTTTGTGCATATTTACTTAAACGAGGGTCTTTATAAGAACGCATATAACAGAAAAAGTATTCGTTCATAGCCGGATAAGTCAGGCCGCCTATTTCTGTTTCCAGTTTCGTACCCAGATCGAATTCTTTCAGAATGCGGTTATAATATAAGGATACATCGGCATTGGGGTCGGTTCCGTAGCGGCCTGCCGCATTGTCGTTGTTGGAGCTGAACAGATAGTTGCGGTTGGTTTCGTTCAATGCTTTTTCTATCTGCTCGCGTGCCATGGAGATAGCTTCAGGACTTTTCTTCATGTTCATCATACGGATAGCTACATCCAAGCGTAGGGAATTGGCAAACTTGCGCCATTTCTCGATGTCACTGTCACCACCGGCTGAAGGATAGAACGGGTCTTTTAACATCTTCGTTCCGTTCGGGTCGAAAGTTTCTACAGCTTGGTCCAACCAACGAAGTATTTGCATGTACACTTCAGCTTCACTGTTGTAGTAATATACATTCCCATATGTTTCTTTACAGGCTGCATCCATAGGAATTGGTCCCCAAGTACCTGTCAGAACGGAATATAAGTAAGCTTTCCATGTTGTCAGTATTGCCCGGTAGTTGCCGTTGGCATCCCAATCGTATTTTTGTTCCATGATGGTCACATCGCCCAAGACCTTTTTGTAGAAATTATAGAATCTGTCGCCTACGTTTTCCGAACTTTGTGGGCTGGTCCATGAAACTACATAACGTGCCATATAAGCGTAGTAATTATAGTTCATCTCAGATAATACGTCCAAAGATTTGTATATGGTGCCCGGAAATATCTTTTGGATGTCAATCTCGTCCAAATAGAGTTTGTTGGGGTTTTGGTTGGTTGCGTCAAAGCTGTCTACGCAAGATGTTGTCAGCCCCAACATAACTGCTGTACATAATGTATATAAATACTTTTTCATCATTATCGCTGTTAGAAAGTTATTTTAAAATCGAAACCATAACTGGAAGTTGGCAGGTTAAAACCTCGTTCCAGTCCTTGCTGGATTCCCATGGAAGACGTTGCTTCCGGATCTATACCTTTGGGCGTTTTCTGGTGAAGGATAGCTACGTTTCTACCTACGGCCGAAATTCGCATGGACTGGATGAAACCAATCTTTTTCAACCAATTCTTAGGCAGGTTATATCCTAAAGAAATCTCTTTCAGTTTTACGAAAGAAGCATCATACAGGTAAAGTTCA
>CAKUYM010000249.1 GCA_934716785.1 uncultured Bacteroides sp.
GCAATACCGGCTTTATCGTCAGCTCCAAGCAGAGTCTTTCCGTTGGTCACAATCAGATCTTCCCCTTTATGATCCAGCAGTTCCGGAAACTGTGTAGGAGAAAGAATCACATTCTCTTCGGCACAAAGCACAATATCCGAACCATCATACTTCTCTACAATGCGCGGAGTCACATCCTTACCGCTCATATCCGGACTTGTATCCATGTGAGCGATGAAACCGATAGTCGGCACCTCCTTATCTGTATTGGCAGGAAGCGTGGCAAAAAGATAGCCGTTTCCGTCCAAAGTGATATCTTCCAATCCCAAAGACTCCAGTTCCGCTTTCAGATATTCAGCAAATACCATCTGTTTCGGAGTACTGGGAGTGAGCCCTGCCGATTCATCAGATTGTGTATCGAAGCTCACGTACTTTAAAAATCTGTCTACTAAAGTCATTTCTATTTTACGATTTAACGATTTGCTATTTACAATTTGATAGTTTACAATGCCGTAAAGGTAAAAAAAGAGCCGTGAATTACAAAGCAATTCACGGCTCTTTTTTTATTGTATAGTCTTTTTTAGAAGTGACTGCTGCCGTCAAAACAGTGTGTGCACACTTTACATTTTGGCAGTCCAATGGCTTCTACCAGCGTTTCCAACGTATTGAACTTCAAGGAAGTCAGCCCGAAACGTTCGGCAATAATACTTACCATCTTTTCATATTCGGGAGAGCCGGTAGTGGCGTATTTCTCCAGATTCTTGTTCTCATCGCCCTCCAGCTCTTTGATAATACGGCGCGTTATCAGTTCCAACGCATTTTTAGAAGCGGAGAATCCTACAAACGGACAAGCATAAATCAACGGCGGACAGGCGATACGCATATGCACCTCTTTTGCCCCATAATCATATAAGATCTTCACATTGTCACGCAATTGCGTGCCACGAACTATTGAATCATCACAGAATAACAGACGTTTTCCCTGAAGCATCGCACGGTTCGGAATCAGTTTCATCTTGGCAACCAATGCACGCATTTCCTGATTGCTGGGTGTAAAGCTGCGCGGCCATGTAGGCGTGTATTTTGAAATGGCGCGATGATAAGGAACTCCCTTTCCTTCCGCATACCCCAATGCCATGCCCACTCCCGAGTCAGGGATTCCACAGGCACAATCCACTTCCGATGCATCCGTCTGTCCCATTTTCAATCCGCTTGTGAAACGCACTTCCTCCACATTCTTTCCTTCGTAGCAAGAAGTCGGGAAACCGTAATACACCCACAGGAATGAGCAAATCTGCATCTCCTCATTCGGCTTGCGAAGCTGCTCGATATGATCGTCATACATACGGACAATCTCACCCGGTCCCAAGTATTTATCTATTTCGTAATCCAAATTCGGGAAACTGGATGATTCGCTTGTCGCAGCATAAGCACCGTCTTTCCTGCCGATTACAATCGGAGTACGCCCCCATTGGTCGCGTGCAGCGATGACACTTCCATCTTCCGTCAATATAAGCAGAGAACAGGAGCCCTTGATATGCTTGAACATATTTTCGATACCTTCAACAAAGTCTCTGCCTTGTATAATAAGCAGTGCGATAAGTTCCGTTTGATTAGTGTTGCTCGAACTGAGCTCGGCGAAGTGCATATTTTGACTGAGAAGTTCGTCTTCCAGTTGTTGGATATTGACTATTTTAGCGACGGTGACAATGGCGAAGCGCCCGAGGTGAGAGTTGATGATAATAGGTTGTGCGTCTGTATCACTAATGATACCAATGCCGGCATTTCCTTCAAATTTTCCCAGTTCTCCTTCAAACTTGGTTCGGAAATAGGTACTTTCCAAATTATGAATGGAGCGGATAAATCCTTTTTCCTTACTATAAGTAGCGAGTCCTCCCCGCTTTGTACCCAGATGTGAGTTATAATCTGTGCCGTAGAATAAATCAGTCACGCAACTTGCTTTCGAGACTGTTCCGAAAAAACCTCCCATGTCGTTCTCTTTTTTGATGATATTTTTTAAAAAGATGTGCAAAAGTACAAAAAAGAATCCGTCTGATAAAAAAAGAGCCCTGCAAAGTTTCAGATTTCTTTGTGGGGCAACAACAAATATTCAAACAAAAACAAGAATAACAAGCATTCATTTATCACGGTATCTTCCTATATTTGCAAGCTATTAGTTTTTCAAGCAAATTCTGATATGCTAAAGTATGGTGTAAATGTAAGAATCAAATGAGCAAAGAAATTATCTATATCTTTATCGGTGGCGGCACCGGCAGCGCGCTGCGCTACTGCGTCCAGTTGCTTATGCACGAACGGATTATCCCTTATCATTTTCCGTGGGCAACGTTCACCGTCAATCTTCTCGGCAGCTTTCTTATCGGCTTGTTCTATGCACTCTCCGAGCGGTTCCATCTTTCTGCCGAAGTCCGCCTGCTTCTGACAACGGGCTTATGTGGCGGTTTCACTACTTTCTCCACTTTCTCCAATGACGGAATAAATCTGCTGAAAGGAGAATTTTACGGAACCTTCATCCTGTACACCTCATTAAGTATAGGGATAGGACTGATCGCTGCATTAGCCGGTGGATATGTAGGAAAAGATTTCTGATTATCAAGATATAAAGACTATCTTTGCTGCATGATAAAAAGAAGTTACGCAAAACCTATCCGCATAGTTCCTCCTATGATAGAGGAACAGGAAATCAGTACGAGCACTTTAAAGGAATGGTTAGACAAGGAAGAAACCGTTTCTCATCTTCTTTTTTGCAAAGGAAAAGAAGAAGGTATAGACAAGTCCTACAAAAGTTTCAAGAATTGCACCTTCCGGCATCAGAACTTCAGTGAATGTAAGTTCCACTCTTCCCAACTGACCGATATCCGGTTTGAGAATTGCGATTTATCAAACATCTCTTTTGTCGGGAGCTCCCTTTACCGAGTAGAATTCATTTCTTGCAAACTATTGGGAACCAATCTATCCGAGACGACCATGAATCATATCCTCTTGCACGATTGCAATGCCGGATATATCAATTTAGCCATGAGCAAGATGAATCAGGTACGTTTCGCACACAGCCTGCTCCGTAACGGAAGCTTGAACGACTGCCGATTCTCTTCCGTAGCCTTCGACAATTGCGATCTGATAGAAGCCGACTTCTCACATGCACCGCTTCGCGGAATAGACCTGCGCACTTCCCGTATCAGCGGAATCACACTTAATATCAGTGACCTGAAAGGGGCTGTCATCACTTCCATGCAAGCAATGGATTTACTACCTCTGTTGGGCGTTATTATCGAAGACTGATCGGCTTCAATAAAATGCCATTACACTCAAACAAAAAGCATCGTCCCGTTGTTATTGCATAAAGACGTAAACTAATGACATATAGGGAACAGGAGCAGAAAGAATACCTATTTATAGCGATTTCTCACTCCCTGTCAAGTCCGTACTTTTGCAGAAATCTTATTCAAAACAATAGAAACGATGAAAATTGAAAAAATTGTAGCTCGAGAAATTCTCGATTCAAGAGGTAACCCCACAGTAGAAGTCGATGTAGTATTGGAATCTGGCATTATGGGACGGGCATCAGTGCCGTCGGGTGCTTCCACAGGTGAACACGAAGCATTGGAGCTTCGCGATGGTGACAAACAGCGCTATGGTGGAAAAGGTGTACAAAAAGCGGTTGACAATGTAAATAAAATCATTGCACCGAAGTTGATCGGAATGTCTTCACTCAATCAGAGAGGAATCGACTACGCTATGCTGGCATTAGATGGCACCAAGACTAAGTCAAACTTAGGCGCCAACGCTATCCTCGGTGTATCTCTTGCCGTTGCCAAAGCTGCCGCCAATTATTTAGACCTTCCTTTATACCGTTATATCGGTGGAACAAATACCTACGTAATGCCTGTACCGATGATGAACATCATCAATGGCGGTTCACATAGTGATGCTCCTATCGCATTCCAAGAATTTATGATCCGTCCGGTAGGCGCTCCTTCTTTCAAAGAAGGTTTGCGGATGGGTGCCGAAGTATTCCACGCTTTGAAGAAGGTATTGAAAGACCGTGGCCTCAGCACTGCCGTAGGTGACGAAGGTGGCTTCGCTCCTAACCTCGAAGGAACTGAAGATGCTCTGAATTCCATTCTCGCCGCTATCAAAGCTGCCGGATACGAACCGGGCAAAGATGTTATGATCGGCATGGACTGCGCTTCTTCAGAATTCTATCATGACGGAATTTACGACTACACCAAGTTTGAAGGCGAAAAAGGCAAGAAGCGTACTGCCGAAGAGCAAATCAATTATCTGGAAGAGCTTATCAACAAATATCCTATCGACTCTATCGAAGATGGTATGAGCGAAAATGACTGGGACGGCTGGAAAGAACTCACCGAACGCATCGGCAACCGTTGTCAGTTGGTAGGTGACGACTTGTTCGTTACCAACGTAGATTTCCTTGCGAAAGGTATCGAGAAAGGATGCGCTAATTCCATCCTGATCAAAGTTAACCAAATCGGCTCATTAACTGAAACATTGAATGCGATTGAGATGGCTCACCGCCACGGTTATACGACCGTCACTTCCCACCGTTCCGGTGAAACAGAAGATGCTACTATCGCCGACATTGCAGTAGCTACCAACAGCGGACAGATTAAGACCGGTTCATTAAGCCGTTCCGACCGTATGGCTAAGTACAATCAGTTGCTCCGCATCGAAGAAGAGCTTGGCGATTTGGCTGTGTATGGATATAAGAGAATTAAGTAAACCACGGTTATACTTTTAAAAGAAATCCCCGGATAGATATCATCCGGGGATTTCTTTTTAGGAACTTGATAGAATAAGTATTACTCTATTTTTTCTTATTCTTTTCTAATCGCAACTGAATGCCGAGTGAAATACTCAAATCATTTGCCCATGAACGAGATTTCATAACTTCTGTTACAGGAGGTAAATCCTGCAAAGTAGTTGTATAAGTCGCTTTGCTATTCTGCAAGGGACAACGATAGCTGACACCAAGGATGAAACTACACAAATTTGATGTACGATAACCAACGGAAGCCCCAGTGTTAAAGAACATGGGCGTTCTATTTATTTCAAGCTGATAAGTATTTCCATCGACACTTTTCGTTTTATTTGTTGTGCCCGCACTCATCCAGCCTATTCCGGCTCTCGGCATGAACTGCCATTTTCCTTTCTCGGCAACATAAGTAACTCCTATGCCAATAGATGGCTTTAGCTTACTTAATCCTAACGTTAGCTTATCAGCGAATGCCTTTAAAACATCTTCAAACGAACTATCTGTTTGTACGTTAAAGAAGCTGACTCCCAAATCTAAATATGCACACCAATGACGAAAGAACGGAACGGTCATTTGCCAATCAAATTGTGTGACAACATCTGCTCGTGAGCCAAACCATTCTACATGTTCATTCCCTCCGGTATTGATATTCGCTCCTATGGAAAACGACATCATAAAGGGCAGCCTTGAAGATTCCGCTTTTTGTTTTTCTTTTAAAGCTTGATTGTTTTCTTGCGCAACTATCGGCAATATGCCAACAATTAAAGCAATCATTGCCACGAGGCATTGCCTGAATATTAGCGATAGATTCTTTGTTTTCATGTGTATCATTTTTCTGTATATTGGTAAAGATACGAATTATTATGAGATTGTAAGCCTAACCGGAGAATTTATATTATTTTTCGGTTACAACCGAAAAATAATATCTTTCCTCTAAAAAGAAAAAAAATCCAACTATTATATTTATATTTAGCACACTATCATTCAATTAATTACATTAATAATTCGTAAACTTTTCCATACAACACTTTAGGCGACAAGTATTCTTGTCGTCTACCCTGATAAAGTTTATTACTTTCCTATTCAGCCTAAAAGGACTACGCCGGTGTCCGATGGAATCGAAACCAAATTCGGACAGTGGTATAGCCGTAGCCAATACGAAATCAATTGGGAAGTGATTCGTAATTTCATTTTTGCACAGGATAAATGGAAAGCGTACTTAATAGACTATAATCACTCATAAAGAGGATGAATTGCCATCCTCTTTATCGTAGAATTTTCCATTAACTTTCAATTAAATTACAAACAATAATTATAAATGATTTAATTTGAGGATACAACTTTTCAACCTCGTCTCTTGTGAAATCAATAAAATCATCATAATCACCAGACTGACGTTTATCATATATACGCGAAAAAATTCGGCCATATTCCAAAGGTACTTTTCCTGCCTTGACAAAATGAAGACCAAATGCCTGACGCACCCCCATATGAGATTTAACCTCGATTCCATTCTTTATCAATAATGCGAATACGGCATGAAAACAAGCATAATACATCCTATTGATCGTAGAATTCCACAGTTCATTTTCTATAAGAATATCCACTTCATGTAATAGC
>CAKUYM010000250.1 GCA_934716785.1 uncultured Bacteroides sp.
AGTTGTAAAAGTTGAACTAAATCGCATATTTATATTCTTATTTTTGCTTTTTATAAGCGTTTCATACGCCGCCGGTTATGCCCAGGAAAACCAGTCATACTTCCTGCATACCATCGAAAAAGGACAAAGTCTATACTCCATTTCCAAGATGTACAATGTCACTACATCGGATATTATACGTCTGAACCCCGGTTGTGACGAGAAAATATACGCCGGACAAACGATTAAGATTCCCAAAGGAAAAGAGAGCCAGAAAGGAGAGACATTCCATACGATTCAAGCCGGAGAGACTTTATATAAACTGACTACCATATATAATGTGTCCGCCAAAGATATTTGTGAAGCCAACCCCGGTTTGAGCGCCGAGAATTTCCGCATCGGACAGGTTATCCTGATTCCGCAGAAAGAAAAGGAAGAGGAAAAAGCCGATGCAGCCCGGACACCGGCAGAACAGAACGCCATCCAAGGACCGGTAGTGTCCAGATGCAAGGATATGCACAAGGTGAAGCGCAAAGAAACAATTTTCAGCGTGAGCCGTGAATACGGTATCAGCGAGCAGGAATTGATTGCCGCCAACCCCGAACTGAAAAACGGGATGAAGAAAGGACAGTTCCTTTGCATCCCCTACCCGTCGGCAACGACCGTACAACCTACCCATAAAGACGATCCTTATGCCATTCCGCCGAGCAACAGCGAGCTTTTCCGCAAGAGCAAAGAGAGCCCCAAAGAGATGTCTACCATTAAAGCGGCATTAGTGCTGCCTTTCCAAGAAGACAAGCGCATGGTGGAATATTACGAAGGCTTCCTGATGGCGGTAGACAGTCTGAAACGCACAGGTACTTCACTCGATTTATATGTATATGACAGTGGCAAAGAGGTGGCCACATTAAATACGATTCTCGCCAAGAGCGAAATGAAGACGATGGATGTTATCTTCGGACCGATGCATCAGGAGCATATCAAACCGTTGTCCGATTTTGCGGAAAAGAACAATATCCGGTTAGTGATTCCTTTCTCCAAGAAAGGCGAAGAGGTATTCAACAATCCCGCCATTTATCAGATCAATACTCCGCAGTCTTATTTGTACTCAGAGGTTTACGAGCATTTCACACGCCAATTCCCCAATGCCCATGTCGTCTTCATTGAACCGGTAATTGCCGACAAGGAGAAGGCCGAGTTTATCAGCGGCTTGAAACAAGAGCTGAAAAGCAAGGGAATCTCGATGAAGACCGTAGACGAGAACGCCACCAAAGAGACATTGAAAGCGGCACTGAGCAATGGCAAAGAGAATATCTTCATCCCTACCTCAGGCAAGGATGTATTATTGATGAAGATGCTGCCACAACTTACCCTGTTGGTCAGAGAGACTCCCGAAGAGCAGATTCACCTGTTCGGGTATCCCGAATGGCAAACCAAGACCAAGGATCATCTGGAGAGTTTCTTTGAGTTGGACACCTATTTCTATTCCTCCTTCTATACGAATACCCTGTTCCCGGCTGCTGTGCAGTTTATCAACAATTACCACAAATGGTACAGCAAGGACTTAGTTAGCGAGTGGCCCAACTATGCGATGCTCGGGTTCGACACCGGCTTTTTCTTCCTGAAAGGGCTGTCGCGCTACGGATCGGAGCTTGAAAACAAACTGCCCAAAATGAACCTCACCCCCATCCAGACCGGATTCAAATTTGAGCGTGTAAACAATTGGGGCGGATTCATCAACAAGAAAGTATTCTTCATACGTTTCACTAAGAACTTTGAATTAGTAAAACTTGACTTCGAATAATACGAAAATGATAAAGATAAAAACATTTCTAATCGCAGCACTCCTGCTCATAGGTGCCACACTGCCTGCCATTGCCCAAATCGGAGAAGCACGCAACATTCTCTCTGTGGGCATCAACGGTGGTGTCAATCTGAACAGCGCCTCCTTCACCCCGACCATCAAGCAAAACAGTCTGATGGGAATTACCGGCGGACTGACGGCACGTTATATCTCCGAGAAGTACTTTGCCATGATTTGTGGTGCGCAGGTGGAGCTGAATTTCTCACAGCGAGGTTGGGACCAACTGTTCGAAACCGTTTCATTGGATGACAACGGATATGAGGTGACTGCCAAAGACCCTACCAAGACTTATACCCGCAAAATGACCTATATCGACATACCGTTCCTTGCCCATCTTGCTTTCGGGCGAGACAGAGGTTTGCAGTTCTTCATCCATGCAGGACCTCAGATCGGTTTTCTGATAAGCGAGTCTGAAACGATAGAAGGGATAGATATGAATAGCCTGTCCAATACGCAGAAAGCCGTATATGGCGTCAAGATTCAAAACAAATTTGATTACGGTATCGCAGGTGGTGGCGGTGTGGAGCTCCGGACAAAGAAAGCCGGCAGCTTTATTGTAGAAGGACGCTATTACTTCGCGCTGTCCGATTTCTACAGCACTACGAAGAAAGACTATTTCTCACGTACGGCACATAGTACCATTTCCATCAAACTCACCTATTTATTCGATTTGAAGAGATAAGAATAAGAAAAAAATAAAGCATAGCTTTAGAGACCGTAAAGCGCCGCTTTAGGATGGCTAAAGCGGCGCTTTTCGTATCAAATATGACTGCTCTGATTTATCTCAATCTATCCGCAGCTTTTACCATTACTTCATCCCGTCCGATGGCACGAATAGCCAAAATATTAAGGATAATGGAAACAAGCGGCAAGCACAATGCCCAACCGATGCGGAACAAGTTCGCATCACTCTTCAATGCAAAATAAAAAGCAAGGAAAGCTATATAATAACCTACCAGCAACAGGCTGTTGAAAATCGTCATGCGAATCTGCAACATACGGTTCTTGAACAAAAAGATTGTAGCGGCAGCAACTAAAGTGCTGAGCATCAAAATACCGAACAATCCCCATGTAGACTGTGAAGCACCGTTTACATCTATGCCCAAAGCCTTAAAGGGATGCTCTCCCATCGTATCGGTAAAGTAGCCCATCGGCAGACACATCGCCGTAATCAGCAATCCCACAACAATCAGTAAATAAACAGTTTGAATTCGTTGAATCATAAGTATTCCAATAGTAGCGTTAAGTTAAACAATAATAGTCAAGCAATAAGGAGCAGAGATTGTTATCCCACTTACTACTTGACTATCAAATCCTTCTCGTCAGAAAATATAAATTACTGAAGTTTTTCTTTTTCCTTGGCAGGATTTCTATAATATACTTTCCCTTCGATGTATTCTTGTGTAGCAATCAAAGTCGGTTTCGGCAATTTCTCATAATAGCGAGAGATTTCGATTTGTTCTCTATTCTCAAACACCTCTTCCATATTGTCGGTATAAGATGCAAACTCTGCCAATTTCTTAGAAAGATCATTTTTGATTTCCACACTGATCTGGTTAGCGCGCTTACCAATAATAGCAACAGTTTCATAAACATTCCCTGTGTCGGCACAGAGTTCCATCATGTCACGGGTTACCGTTGTAGTAGGAGCATTCGTTTTTTTGTAGTCCATAAATCTATTTTAAATTTAGTCTTTAATTACTTTCTGTGATTCAATGAATATCTTTTCCGCCTCTTTCAGATATTTGCTTTCCGGAAATTCATTCTTGAAAGCATAATATTCATCAATGGTCTCGCGATAACGGTCCATCTTCTTATCTTCCACGCTATAGATAGCCATTTCGTGTCTTGCACGCAGAATCAAGATGGAAAGCTCTTCGCGATAGTCGGTATAAGGATAATCTTTCAAGGCATTCTGAGCCGTGATAACACAAGACTCATAATTATTGCCCATGTAGTTGCCCAAGTTATAGTATAGCCGGGCCGAATAAAGTTCCTTCAATACCAACTTATCCTGCAAGGCGAAAATCATATCTTGTGCTTCCTGCTTCTTGGTGCTGTTCGGAAAATATTCCATGAACATCTGCAACTGCTGGATGGCCTGATAAGTGCTCGACTGGTCCAGACGTGGTTCCGGAGTATCCAAGTATAGCGACTTTCCGGCATGGAAACGTGCCAGTTCGGTAAAAGTGCCGCGCGGATATGTATTAAAATAGGTGATAAAAGTCTGAGCAGCCGTCTGATAATCCTTCTGGTTATAATAGCTCATTCCCAACATGTACAAAGACTCTTCCGCTTTGTCTGTTCCCTTAAGAATGGTGATTAACTCATTCAACAGAGTAGCCGAACGGTTATACTGCCCTTTCGCAAAGTAGTTTTTGGCAGCTTCGTACTTGTATTCGTAATCGGTGCTTTTCAGCAATTTATTATACTCTCCGCACGAAGTCAGAGTGGCTGCCGCAAGCAATGTTATAACGATATTTTTCTTCATCCTATTTAAAAATAATGCGCAAAGTTACTTATTCGCCGGGAATTTAGCAATTAATCTATGTTTTTTAATACATAAAAGGCGTTAAACACCGACGAATGAGGGAAAAACAACGATTAACGGCAGAGTGTTAATGCTTAAAGCCTATACAAATCACTCGCTGCCAGCAGATCGACCTTCTTTTCCTTCAGCACCTCTATGCACTTATCCAAGTTGCTGGGACGAATCACCACATTGGCTATATTGTTGTTGGCGAACGAATACATGTATTCGATAAACACTCCTTCGTCAGACAAGAATCCCAGCACTTTGGCCAAAGCCCCCGGCACATTCGGGCAACTGATGCCGACCACATCGGTCACATTTACGGCAAAATGATTATCTTTCAGAGCCTTATACGCCTTTTCCGGTTCGGATACAATTCCTCTCAGAATACCGAAATCAGCATTTTCGGCAATGCATAAAGCCGAAAGATTGATATTCTCTTTCGCCAATACCTCAGTCACTTCCGTCAGACGGCCCGACTTGTTTTCCAAAAAGATAGAAAGTTGTTTTGCTACCATAGTTACTAAGTATTATAAATTGCTATGTAATATAAGTTGCTAAGTATTATATGAATATGATATGTAAGTTCAGGCATTAAATTTTTCTGTTATCAATCACTCGTTTCGCTTTTCCCACGCTGCGCTCGATGCTTCGCGGTTCAACCAGCTTCACGTTTACTCCCAGTCCGAGCACACTCTGCAAGCGTCCGGCAAGTTTTTTCTTCAAAGCCAGCATCTTGTTAATCTCGTCAGAATAGAAATCCGGACGCACTTCCACCTGAAGTTCCATCGTATCGGTGTTGTTCTCACGACCCACAATCAGCAAATAATGCGGTTCGAATTCTGCCATCTCAAGAATGACGGATTCTATTTGCGTTGGGAATACGTTCACTCCGCGGATAATCAACATATCGTCGCTACGTCCCAAGATGCGATCCATGCGCACCAAGGTACGTCCACAAGAACATTTCTCGTAATGCAGAGCGGTCAGGTCGCGCGTACGGTAACGGAGCAACGGCATTCCCTCCTTAGTCAGGTGGGTAAATACCAGTTCGCCGGTCTGCCCGGGCTCAACCGGTTGCAACGTATTCGGATCTATTATTTCGGGGAAGTAATGGTCCTCATTTAAGTGCGTGCCATGCTGGCATTCACATTCATAGCCCACCCCCGGTCCGGCTATCTCACTCAGTCCATAGATATCAAAGGCTTTGATGCCGAGCTTCTCCTCTATCTCGTGACGCATATTTTCCGTCCATGGCTCCGCACCGAACGCCCCAACCTTCAGTTTGAAGTCCTCGCGCGGCAGACCGGAATCCTTGATGGCATCTGCCAGATATAACGCATAGGAAGGCGTGCAGCAAAGCACCGTAGAGCCAAAGTCATGCATCAATGTGATTTGCTTCTCCGTATTACCGCTTGACATCGGGATAACGGAAGCTCCGATATTCTCGGCTCCGGCATGCGCACCCAATCCACCGGTAAAAAGTCCGTATCCATACGAAACCTGGAATATATCGGAACGGCCCGCTCCGTATGCGGTAAAAGCGCGGGATATACATTCCGTCCATGAAGCAAGGTCCTTGCGGGTGTATCCCACTACCGTCGGCTTGCCGGTAGTACCGGAAGATGCATGGATACGTACAATCTGGCTCATCGGCACGGCACAAAGCCCGAACGGATAGTTGTCTCTTAAATCATATTTCGTGGTAAACGGCAGTTTCACGATATCATCAATGCTATTGATATCCTCGGGAGTGACTCCCATTTCCTGCATCTTCTTCCGATAGAAGGGTGTGTTATGATAAACGTAATCTACAATCTTTTTGAGTCGTATGCTTTGAATTTTGCGAAGACTTTCGCGGTCCATACACTCAATGCTCTCATTCCAAATCATGTTTTCCGGTATTATTAGTTGTATGAATCTGTATTTTGATATTAATATGTTGCAAAGTAAAGGATTTATTTGGAAAAATGATTTGTTATCTCGATTATTTTACCGAATATTG
>CAKUYM010000251.1 GCA_934716785.1 uncultured Bacteroides sp.
CTTTTGATCAGGGAATAGCAGCTACAATGGAAGAGACCCCGCAGGGGGGCACTTATCCGGTTGCGCCTACTCCTGAGTTTTTGCAACGTTCCGTTCGCAAAACTGTTGAACTTTACAATTCGGAGTTCGGAGCTACTACAAAAATAAAGAGAGTGGTGATTGGAACGGGGATTGCGTCTGTTTCTTACCTTGCAACAATGATGGGGGCAGCCTATTTGCCTATTCATTATTTGGTATCGGTTAATTCTGCATCAGAAGTACAAGCTATACTCGATTATTCCAATCAAAATGGATATGCATCTTATGCTACATTGGGTTATGACGGTTCTATGCCCGGAGTGGGAGTCGCTTGGATAAAATTATTGGATTTGCCGGAAGAATATAAGCAATTTATAAAAGAACATCAGGTGGAAGAAATCTATATTTATGGAGTGGGACAGGAAGGACATGGAGAGTCTTATTCTCGAAAGGTATTGACTCAGAATATGGTTTCTGGTGAATATGCACCCGGTTCCTTGTATATACTGTATACCAATTTTGGTTCGGATGCTGATATTGACGCATTGAAACACCGGTTGTACGATTATGATCAGTTGGATCTGGGTGAAAGTCAGTATATAGCTGATTGGGAAAGTGGAATAGTGGATGATCAGATAACCAATATATCCCGTTCTACACAGGCGATGGCAAGCGTGAAAGCCTATACGATTGAAACTGATGATATGATGGCTTTGTATAATATATCTTCTTTCCTAATACTTCAATATATAAAAAAGAACCAGAGTAAGTTGCAAGCACCTTTTGTGAATGGAGTTATTTTTAACGAGTATCTTACTAATCACCCTCAATATGAAGTGTTTGTTGGATATATACCTTTATTATACTGGCAATTTAATTCGGCGGCTTCTACCGTAGAACGTATTGATGGTTATCTGAAGCCTGCTATTGCCGGGTATTTTCCCGATGTAGCCGATCGTCTGTATGAAGGACATTTTTATCTGAATTCTAATATGAGACGTTATGAATTTTATGATGCATTGATAGGTAAAGGGGCCACTCTGAAGAATGTGAAAATCAGGCAAAGCGCAGATAATTGGAATCCGGAAGATGATGGAGAAACAGAAGAGTATTTGGGACATATTAATCATAAAATAGGATCGGCTGAAGAGTTTGCCTATGATATAATTGAACGTATTGGAGTTCAGAAATATCGGAATGCGGTTAAGTCGATGGAGTGCCTGACATTGGAGGAACTTCGTACTATCTGTGCGCAGGTTGGAAATATGAAATTAGTAGAACATTGATATAACATCGAATTTAAGATTTAAACTAACAGAATGAATATAAAACAATTGATGGTAACTTTCTTCGTTGCACTATTGGCAGGAGGAGAGATAGGGGCTCGTGTGCTGACGGATAAATTCGTTTATTCGCAAGGGGAGAAGGTTGTGTTTACTTTTGATGGAAAGTCAGATGGTAAAACGATTATACTGAAGTGTTTGTCGAAGAAAGGAGAGCCGCTCCTTACAGAAATTAGCGGAGAACCATTTGAATGGGAAATACCTTCAGATTTTATACCTGCTGCTGTAGGTGTATACCAAGAGGAGAAAGGACAACTGACTTATTCTTCTTATTTTAGAGTGATAAATCCCGGAATGCTGACTACTTATCAGATTGCTAAAGAAAAATATAAAGGGTTGGATATATTTATGCTTGATGGTGGAATGAGTGCTGAATATGCTGTCCAAAAGTCTTTAGCCAATTTGACGGCAGGTGTGAGTCATACATGGTTGATTGGTCCGGGCGGAGGCCCTAAACCGGTATGGGGGACACCCAGTTTTCTCCAACAATCCGTTCGACATACAGTAGATTTATATAATGAATATTTGGGTAAGTCGAAAAAACTTAAAACGGTAATCATATCTACGGGAGTGCCGGCGGTACCTTATCTTTCCGCTGCTATGGAAGCCCCTGTATTGCCATTGCATTTTTTGGTTTCTGTCAATTCTACCAAAGAAGTTTCTTCTATATTAGAATATTCCTCGCAAGCTGGAATTCCTTGTTATGCCACATTGGGATATGATGCTTCTATGGATGATGTTGGAGTCGCTTGGATAAAATTATTGGCTTTGCCTGATGAATATCGGAAATTTATAATAGAGCATGAAGTGGAAAATGTAATTATCGCAGGTATAGGAGAAAATGTGAAAAGTGAATCTTTTTGTCGTAAACTGAGCGGAACCGGTGTTGATGGGCAAGAGTATGCAGACGGATCTCTTTATATTTTGTATACTCAATCAGGGTCGGAACATGACATTAATACGATTTCAAAAAATATAGTAGATTATAATATTGTATCTCTTGAGAAAGGCAAGGACTTGGCTGATTGGGAGAGCGGTGTTGTAGACAGGCAGATTGATAATATTTCAAAGGGTATTCGTGAAAGTACTTCGGCGCGAGTTTATTCATTGACCGCTGTTCATGATATGATGGATATGTATAATTTCGGAGCCAGTATGAGCATGTACTTCATACATAAGAATCAAGGACATACTAAGCATTCGTTGCAAGGAACTTATTTAAATGAGTATTTGATATCACAACCTTTGTATGAAATGATTCAAGGATATCTCCCTCTATTGTTCTGGCAGTTTGTGCCTCCTGTATCAACGATTGACAGAATGAAACGTGATATGCAGAAAATAGTGGATACTTATGAAAAGGGTGTTCTTTTAGAGGACAAAGTTGTACATGTAAATGCGCGTATCGGAAAAGAAGAGTTAGTGCGAGAATTGAAGAAAAGAGGATTTCGCTCAGTTACTGAACGGAAAGACAATGTAGAAGAATTATGGGATTTGTCTGATGGGATAAATTCTCCTTGTGAAGAAGTGGCTCAAGATATAGTAGAACGGATTGGGGTGAAACAGTATCAGGCTCAATGTAAGAATGCACAGTATTTGGATATAAATGATATTAAATTGATTGTGAAACGTATTCCGGGACTTGCATTTCGTTCTTTTTAAATAAAACAGGAAGATGATATTAGCTCAACAGACAATGTCTGTTGAGCTAAATGAGCTGACCAAGTAAATCAGTTAAATTTGTATGGATTAGTAGAGGTACTGAAAAACTCTCTGCTTTCTGCTTGACTTCTGTTACGAAATGATTACTTTTGCGGCACATTATCAATATTACAACTGAAATTATGAATAAAAAGAGTCTTCTTATTGCAGCTGTAGCTATTCTGGTAATAGCTATTATTGGCGTTACGTATTTATTGTTTACAGAGAAACAGGCCAATCGTGAGTTGGTGCAGGAGTTCCAGTTGGACAAGGAAGATTTGGAAAATGAATATACACGCTTTGCGCAACAGTATGATGAGTTGAAAATGACTATCTCCAATGACTCTTTATCCCAACTGTTGGAGCAGGAGCAACTGAAAACGCAACGTTTGCTGGAAGAGCTCCGCACGGTGAAAAGTTCGAACGCTACGGAGATTCGTCGTTTGAAGAAAGAGTTGGCCACTTTGCGTAAGGTTATGATCGGTTACATCAATCAGATTGACTCTCTGAACAAACTGACCGAGCAGCAGAAGTTGGTCATTGCTGATGTGACAAAGAAGTATAACCAGGCTTCGCGGCAGATCAACAGTCTTGCCGAGGAGAAGAAGAACCTGAATAAGAAAGTGACATTGGCAGCGCAGCTTGATGCTACCAATATCCGTATCGAGCCTCGCAACAAACGCGGCAAGGTTGCGAAGAAAGTGAAAGACGTGGTGAAATTAGCTATCAGTTTCACGATTGTAAAGAATATAACCGCCGAAAACGGTGAACGCACCATTTATGTACGTATCACCAAGCCGGATAACGATGCGCTGACCAAGAGTGCATCCAATACTTTCTCTTACGAGAACCGCACATTGACCTACTCTATCAAGAAGTATATCGAGTACAACGGAGAGGAGCAGAACGTAAACGTATTCTGGGATGTGGAAGAATTCCTCTATGCCGGAAACTATCGGGTTGATATCTTCGAAGGGGGTAACTTGATTGGTTCGCAAGCGTTCACTCTGAACTAACATATATAAATATTGTATGTCTTTTCCCATCGAGCTTTCTACTTGTAGGGTTAGTCTGTGATGGCATTTAAAAATAATGTTAATAAACACGATTGTGCTTAGGGGATGATAAGATAGAGGGAACATATTATTAGTATGTTAATTTATTTCTATCATAATAAACCGAAAATAAGCATGAAGTTTAAAACAACCTTACTTGGCTTGTCGCTTCCCGAGGTATGGGCAACCGACGGCCCTCACGGCATCCGTCCTGAAGTACTATGGGATGAATGGGATCAAGCAGGATGGACAAACGATTCTTGTATCGCTTTCCCTGCACTGACGTGTCTGTCTGCTACGTGGAATCCGGAGATGTCCCGTCTATATGGAAAGAGCATTAATCATCGGAAGTTCGTCAAGAGATATAAAAGGAGTTGTATCTTTTGAGCTGAAATAGTTATTAGAGTAGTAAAATTCGAAAATAAGGAAACGGGAAATGAAGATATACACAAAAACAAATCTGCTCATTCTGCTATTCACGGCAGGATTCTTGAGCGCTATGGCGCAAAAGTCACCGCAGGCAATGAACAGTTTCATCGATGCACTGATGAACAAGATGACACTGGAAGAAAAAATAGGGCAATTAAATTTACCCGTCGTTACAGGGGAGATTGTTACCGGACAAGCTCAAAACGATGACATTGCCAGTAAAATCCAGAAAGGCGAAGTGGGTGGATTGTTCAATCTCAAAGGAGCGAAAAAAGTACGTGAGGTACAAAAAATGGCAGTAGAACAATCTCGTTTAGGTATTCCGCTATTGTTTGGGCTGGATGTTATCCACGGATACGAGACGGTGTTTCCCATTCCGCTCGGTCTGTCCTGTACATGGGATATGGCAGCCATCGAAGAGTCAGCCCGTATCGCAGCCGTAGAAGCCAGTGCCGACGGCATTACATGGACATTCAGCCCGATGGTGGATATCGCCCGCGATCCCCGTTGGGGGCGGGTGGCCGAGGGCAGCGGTGAAGATCCGCTACTCGGTGCCATGATTGCCGAAGCCATGGTGCGCGGTTATCAGGGCAAAGCCATGCAGCGCAATGATGAAATCATGGCGTGCGTGAAACATTTTGCCTTGTATGGCGCAGCCGAAGCGGGACGTGACTATAATACGGTAGACATGAGCCGGCAGCGTATGTTCAATGATTATATGCTACCTTACGAAGCAGCCGTCAAAGCTGGTGCAGGTAGTGTGATGGCCTCATTCAACGAGGTGGACGGAATACCCGCTACTGCCAACAAATGGCTGATGACTGATATCCTGCGCGGACAATGGGGCTTCAACGGGTTCGTTGTAACCGACTATACCGGCATCTCCGAAATGACAGATCATGGTATCGGCGACCTCCAGACCGTATCCGCCCGTGCCGTCAATGCCGGAGTCGACATGGATATGGTAAGTGGTGGTTTTGTTGGCACACTGAAGAAATCCATCCAAGAGGGTAAAGTGTCCATGGAGACATTGAACACCGCCTGTCGTCGTATTCTGGAAGCGAAGTACAAACTCGGATTATTTGATAATCCTTATAAATACTGTGATCCGAAACGTCCGGCACGAGATATCTTTACAAGAGCCCACCGCGATGTTGCCCGCAGGATAGCTTCTGAAAGTTTCGTACTGTTGAAGAATGACAACCCCGGCGGCAACCCGAATGGGGATCCGTTGTTGCCTCTCAATCCCAAAGGGAACATTGCCGTTATCGGTCCGCTGGCAAACAGCCACAGTAACATGCCGGGTGCATGGAGCATAGCTGCCGTACTCGACCGTTGCCCGTCATTGGTTGAGGGGCTGAAAGAGATGACTGCCGGAAAGGCGAATATCATGTATGCCAAAGGAAGCAACCTGATTGGCGATGCTGCCTACGAAGAACGCGCCACGATGTTCGGCCGTTCCCTGAATCGCGACAACCGCACAGACCAGCAGTTGCTGGACGAGGCTCTCAACGTAGCCCGCCAATCGGATATTATCATCGCAGCGCTTGGCGAATCTTCGGAAATGAGCGGCGAAAGCAGCAGCCGTACGGATTTGAGTATCCCCGATGTACAGCAGAATCTGCTGAAAGAGTTGCTGAAAACAGGAAAACCGGTCGTACTGGTACTGTTCACCGGTCGTCCGCTCACGCTGACTTGGGAGCAGGAGCACGTGCCCGCCATCCTGAACGTATGGTTTGGTGGTAGCGAAGCTGCTTATGCCATCGGTGACGCTCTCTTCGGCTACGTCAATCCG
>CAKUYM010000252.1 GCA_934716785.1 uncultured Bacteroides sp.
AGGAAACCTTAATATAATGAATCGGTAGGACTTGACCTACTTTTTATTTGTTAATTCAAAACTTAACGAACTATTGAATAGATATTTCATATGATATTAATTAAGTAGTTTGAGCCTACCTTGAAAAGTTAGTTCTTTCACGCAGTTACTCCCAACTTTCCAAAGTAGACTCAAATACAATCAGTTATAAAAAATACAATCTTAATACCTATTTCTATTCATATCCCGGAGTTTGCTCCAACAATGGATTAATACTCATTGTACTGACATCCAACGGCCATAACAATTTATATTTTTCATCCATACTTATCAATGCTTTAACAGACGGATAATTTGCGGAAGCAGAAAACACTAACGAATTGCGGGATGCATCCTGCATACGCACAACATCAAACCATCTCTTGCCTTCCCATACAAACTCCTTGTCGCGTTCATGTAATATAGCCAATTCATTCTCCTCGAAACTACCATCAGTGTACTCGTGTCCGACATAGTCGTCACCATAAGCACGCTTGCGCACATCATTAATATAGGCACTACATGATTCGCCCAACCCATTCGCAACTTCAGCCATCATAAGCAAAGCATCGGCATAACGATAAACAATGATATCCGTATCATAAATACGGCTATTATTAGAATTAATTGAACCGATACATTTTTTCAAAACACAGCCGAAACTTTCAGCATCCATCTCTTCTTTTGTATAATATTCAAGGAATGTTGCATCACGGCGAGTATCTTCCGCTTCATAAGCAGACCAAAAAGCATGTGTGTACTCGCTACGGAATACGCCACCGGTTCCTTTCAAATTCAACGTATCTTTCTGTATCTTCTGTCCATCACGCCCATATACCTGTCCGACAAATAACGCATCCTGATACAGGAATTGTCCTCCCCAATTAGTAGCTTCACCGTCTGCAAAATGCAAAGTGAAAATAACCTCTTTATTATTACGATTGGAGGTGCTGAATACATTTTCAAAATCAGATAATAATTCAAATTTACCTATAATCTGATTTAAAGCAGCTTGAGCTACTTTCAGATCTTCTGTTCCAGTAGCGGTATGTCCGGTAATGGTTACTTTAGCCGCCCACATATATATTTCGGCTTTCAACATCAAAGTAGCAGCTTTAGACCACAAAGTTTTATCATAATTGTTCGCTACTGTTATATCAGCATAATTATTTTCCGACTTATTAATATCCTCTTTTATAAACGTAAGTGTTGCTTCCGGCGTAGAACGCTCTACATAAAACTTATCAGCCGTCACCTTTCCATTCAATAATTCAACCTCAGTTACAATAGGTACACCCCCATATGTTTTGTATAGCATAAAATAATATAATGCTCTCATTCCATAGGCTTCAGCTAAATAATGTTTCCTGTCCGTATCTCCCAGAAAAGCACACTCATTCTCTACATTTTGAATGAAAAGATTAATTTTCATAATTGGAGAATAAAGTCCATACCAATTACTAATGCCTGGTCTGTCCTCATCAATCACATTCGAACGCAAGTTGGCATAGTCCAAACTTGTATTTTCGGATGAAGTTCCTACACGTTGTGTTCCTCCGCGAACTTCTCCTAAAACATAAAACATATCATAATTTGATCTCATCTGAGCATGTAATCCGGTCATGTATCCCGACACCTGTGCCTCATTTTTCCAATAGTCACCACCTCCGAAATAATCCTCTGGTGACAAATCCAAAGAGTCACAGGACGTATAGAGGACCGAAAACACAAACAAAGAAATGATGTATATTATTTTTTTCATAATCTGTCTTTTTATATGTTAGAAAGAAATGTTTATACCAAAAATCACCGAACGAGGTAATGGATATCCACCGTTATTATCAGCCTTTTCTGGTGAGAATAAGTGCTTAGCCTCTGTCAAATATCCCAGGTTCTGTCCAGTAACAGAGAACTCTACATTACTTAACTTAGCCTTTTGCGCCAAAAGTGATGGTAACCGATAGGCAAGCGTTAGTTCACGGAGTGCCAAGTAATTGCCATTGTACACAAACATGGAAGAACTGCGGCAGTAGTTTCTTTTACCCAACTGATCTGCCCAAACATAAGTAGGGTATTTAGCATTCGGATTATCCGGTGTCCAAGTATCCTTCGTTTCCTGAATAGTATTATAAGTACCTTGCGCGCAAGACATAATCCACATTGATTTCCAGTCTACCGCCTTAAATCCTAATGCATAATCGAAACGTGCAGATAGCGTCAGCTCTTTCCAACTTACACTGGTATTAAAACCTCCTGTCCATTTAGGAACTGTATTTCCGACCTTTACCATATCATAATTATCAATCACTCCATCGCCGTTGACATCTTTCCATTTCACATCGCCCGGCTGAATAGGCAAAGCATTCGCAGACTTCCCATCATCAACCAGTTTTTGGTAGCCGTGCGCTCCACCATATAGCGGACGTCCGGTAGAGCCATTGTTACCAGAAGTTAGGTCAATCAAATTACTGGGTATTTCTTCCTGTGATTTGTAGATACCTTCTGCCACAAACATATATAAATCGCCCGGACGCTGTCCTTCCTGATAGCCACCAACCCACATCTTCTCTTCACCATTGCCCGTATACACTTGATACGCCTCCTGACGATTGCGTTCCAGCCCATTATCAGGCAATGCCATTACCTTATTTATATTCAATGCTCCATTCCAGTTCAAATTCCATTTCCAATCTTTTTTATCAATGATACGAAATGCAAGTTCAAATTCGAATCCTTGATTCTGAAACTTACCATTATTAGACACAACCGAATTAACTCCCGAATTACCAGGCACAGTTATATTGGCATATTTGTCTGTCGTCAAACGATTATAATAGGTAAGATTGGCATTAATACGATTAGCAAGGAAACCAAGGTCAAGACCAACTTCAAAGGTTCTGGTTCTTTCCCACTTCAGATATGAATTAGGAATGCTTCCCATAAGAAAACCAGCCACACCATTATACGTATTGCCACCATATGAACCTTGTACAGTATAGTTGCCTACAAAGTTCTTGTTTACATTACCATTCAAACCGAAACTTGCACGTAATTTACCAAATGAAAGTATATCGCTTGTGTTTGCCATAAATTGTTCCTTACTGAAAACCCATCCGGCAGATACACCGGGGAATACTCCCCAACGATTTTCTTTAGCTAACTTAGAATATCCGTCTTTTCTAAGCACCAATGACAACAGATATTTTGCCTGATAATCGTAATTCACACGTCCGAAGAAAGACATGATACGCTGGCGGGAATGCCAAGAGTCAATAGAGCGTTTTCCTTCTTCTTTTGTGGTGTATTGCAAATCCATAAAGTCGTCGGTCGGAGCTCCAGAACCGGATGCATTGAAACCTTTGTTGTAAGAATCATAATACTCGAAACCCGCCATCGCATCCAGATAATGATCCTTATTAATCTGATAATTATAATTCAATACAGCGTTATAAGTCTGATCCAACGTGCGATCATAAGAAGCGGATGTACTGCGCGAAGTAACCATGTTGCCCGGAGAGCTCAAATAGTCTTTATTAAAAGACTCAACCTTCTCTTCCTGATAGTACCAGATTGCCCCTAATTTTAACGACAATCCTTTCATAAAGTCAATGGTGAAAGACTGGTTCATTGTAAATTTGTCTGTGTTTTGGTCACGCACAAATTTATCAAAATTATATTGTTGATTGCCATCTCCCGAGTTAGGTCCCAGCAACATTTCTCCATCAGCATTATAGCCGCGGAAAGTAGGCGGCAAGGATAAAACCCGTGAGAAGTAATTGGCTTCGGCTGTCTGAGTGGCAGGCAGACCATTCCAAGTAGCATCTGCAAAACTGAAACTGGAGTTGGAGGTCAGCCATTCTTTCAACTTATAATCTGCATTAAAAGTGAAAGTAATACGCTTGTACCAGTTGCCATATGCAGTACCGTCACTCTTATTATAGCCTAACCCCGCATAATAGCTTCCCTTTTCATTTCCACCACTCACACTTAAATTATAATCCTGTGAAAACGCAGGAGTCTGCACATTGAAATCTGCAATATCTGTGTTTTTATAGATAATTTTATCTCCGTATATAGGATCAATCATCGTTTGCCAACCTTGGTTGAGCAAGAATGCCAGATTATCGGCGTACTTCATTGTACTCCAGACGGCAGAAGATGTTTTGTTCCCATCCAAAGGAGTCACCCCGTCACTTGCGAAATAAGCATTGCCGGTACCATAAGGAGTGGCACTTGTCAGCCCACTGAGAGAAGACCATGCTTTCACAGCGCTTCCGTCAGGATGTTTCATGTCACCCGTATAAGCATTCTTATATCCCGTACGCATCCAATAAATATAGTCTCCGGCATCAAGAAAATCATAAGAGTTTTTGAAGTGGTTTAAACCGAATTTAGCTTTCAGGGTGACTTCCGCCCTGCCACTTTTTCCACGTTTGGTGGTAACCAGAATCACACCGTCATTGGCACGGGCACCGTAAATAGCTGTTGCTCCGGCATCTTTCAGGACTTCCATCGATTCGATATCGTCAGGATTGATATCACTCAAAGATGAACGCACTTGTCCGTCAATCAAGATAAGAGGAGAACCTGAACCATCAAAGTTAGTACCTCCACGAAGTACCAATGTCGGAGTGCTTCCCGGATTACCGGAGGTCTGGCTCACCGACAAACCCGCAACAGCACCGGATAATGCCTGACCAGGATTCGAATACAATCCCTGTTTCAATGTTTCTTCTTTTACTTTGGAAATCGAATTAGTCACTTTGGTACGCAACTGCTTGCCGCCATAGCCCGTCACGACTACTTCTTCCAACATTTCAGAATCTTCTTTCATTTGAATTTTCAAAGAAGTTCTTCCCTTTAAATCAATTGTTTGCGTCTGATATCCGATATACGATACCTTGATTTTCGCATTCGGATTTACTGTCAAAGAAAACTTACCGTCAATGTCAGTAATAATACCATTTGTGGTACCCACCTCAATCACACTCGCACCGATAATTGGCTCACCGGTAGCATCACTCACCACACCGGTAATTGTTTTAGTCTGCGCCATAGCCCCTATGGAGCAGAAAAGACACAACATAAGCAAAAGAATGTCTTTTTTCATTAGTATTACTTTTAGTTAATAATTAAGATAAATTTAAATATTTATCAAGTTCTGTTAGAACTAATGCACTCCAGTAATACCTTTCATATTGCCCCAAACCTTATATGGTACTTTCAATTAAAGCAAAATAGCACTCATTATAGCACCCCATTTTCTACCCGTTTCTGTGCTACATTCATTATTCTTATCTACTGTTCAATTAGTATATATTTTATATTTATGAGCTTATATACAAAAATAATTTATTAAATAATTTGCTATTATTAATAATATAGATATATTTGCAGCGATTAAGGCATGCGTACATACAATTAGCGCCCCAAATCACTTACAAGACATCAGAACATATTAACGAATAATTCAACCAAGTTCTAACAGAACTAATGCACCTCCCAATAACAGCATTCCAAATTATTTAATAATAACGCATATAAATGCCAAGCAACGGCCTATTGCAATCTTACACTATTTCAATTCCTTGGAGGTTATTAAAACAATCAAATTTATTACGACTCAAAAGATAAACAATATACACAAAACTGCATTCTTAAAACGAATAGATAAATGACAGGTAGAACAAATGGCGCATATTTGTACCGGTCACTGAGCAGCCGTATACCATTTAAACACCCTGAAAGTTCGTTTTGAGCATAAAGAGAACATAGCATCACTACGTTTACAAGAAATCGACCAAAAGACTAAAATAAAAAATCCTTAACATAATTCCGTAGAATATGCCAAGGATTTTTATTTGAAAAAGAGAATATTATCTCACAGAAGCTCTTTACAAAGCAGATAACTGCGAATCATCATGCGAGGTATATGAAAAGGCCCTTTGAAAAGATTCCCTTTTGCCGGCTGAGCCACTGTGCCGTCACGATGAAGGTAACCGTACCACTCTCCATATTCCTTATCCGGGAAATGAGCATATGTCCAGTCACTGATTTGCTTATGCATCTGAAGATATTTCCCATCCCCTGTAGCCTGATAAGCATATAAGGTAGCAATGATAGCTTCTGTCTGCGGCCACCAGAATTTCATATCCTGCGAATAATCCTGAGCGGGAAGATTACGGCAATCACGGAAATTGATTATGCCGCCAAACTCCTTATCCCATCCCCACTCCCAAGACCAGTCGAGAATCTGAAGAGCCAGTTGGAGCAAATCCTTATCCCAGTTGCGGTATTTTGCC
>CAKUYM010000253.1 GCA_934716785.1 uncultured Bacteroides sp.
TGTATAACCCGTTTCCTATATTGGGGATACTAAAGAAGTGGGGAAGCAGCCCCAACAGAAAGAAGGAAAAGAAGGCATAAAGAATACAGTAGACAAATGCTTTTCCCACTACGATGCGAACGGCTACTCCCCATCCTTGTCCGAAGGGAGTGTAGGCACAAATCCCCCGCTCGGTGTATTCGTCTCCGGTCAGCATACCGATAACCATCAGCAAAGTCTGAAAAATAATAATCATCATTACTGCCGGAATCAGGTAGGAACCATATCCTTCCGTATAATTATAAAGTGCGGTTCCCGCTACATTCACCGGTTTTGCCATAGCTACCGCCAACAGCCCCTGCGGTGGAAGAAAAACAGCTCCATCCGGGCGGTATTTGTCATTGATGGCCAACATGACACGCGAAGAAGCTCCTTGCAATGCTTCAAAATACAAGAAAGCATCGGTTGTCGCATAGAGGGAGAACACGGCTTCATCCCCACGAAATACCCGCTCTTCAAAATCGTGCGGCAGATAAACAATTCCCTGCACCTTGCTTTCCTTCATCCATTCTTTGGCCTCATGATAATCTATAGCCTGACTATATATTTCCGCCTGCGGAGTGGCGTCCAGCCAACGGATAAAATCACGGCTCAGCTCACTATGCGAATTATCCACCACGGCAATAGGCACATCTGTCACAATATTGGGAGCATACATATAATTGTAGAGCAACCCATACATGAAGATTCCCCCCATCAGTACCAACAGCACGGCATAACCGGTACTTATGGCGAGAAACTCACGCCGGATAATGAACGATAGTTGCTGATTTCTATTTAATGTTTTCATATTTATGACTTTCTATAGCTCGTTTTAAATGAGGCAGTAACGATAATGCCAACAGCGGAAAAATGCAGAGCACCACTGCCGGTTGCCAAAGATGGACAAACCCGCCACCCTCATAGAGTATTGTTTGTACCATTTCCGTAAAATGACGGACAGGGAAAAGATAAGAGGCATCTCTCACCAACGGATACATATTGGAAACCGGAAAGGTGACTCCGGACAAGGTAGCCCCTAAAGAACCGACCATGGAAACGACACTTATAACCAATGATACTGCCGGAAACAGTGAGAATAAGAATAAGCCCAAAGCCTGTGTCGCGATTACAAAAAGGGCGGTAATCATATTCATAAGCAACCAACTTCCTTGGAAAGGGATATGCAGGATGCCGAACATAACATAATTGGCAAGCCATCCTATCAATATATATATAATGGTATAGGGAAGGAATTTGCCCAAAACGGCAATTGTCATATCTCCTTGGGCGGCAGCCAGCCAGTCGGTAGCCGTGTGGAATTTGATTTCAGTGCCGGCTGCATATACGGTAGTCAACAGAATCAGTACCTGAAACAATACAAAGAAGAAAGGCTGACTCAGATAAACCGAATAATCCAGACTTGGATTGTATATCGGATGATTGTTGGCTTGCACAGGCAACAAGAATGTGGCAATCTGTTGCTGCCCGACTCCTAAGGATACTGCTTCCATCACGATGGGCGAAAGAGCCACAGGTGCCAATGATGTCTCGAAAGCTGCCATCAGTTCACCGCCTACCGACAATAAAGCGTAATGATAATAATAGGAGAGGGTGGCATTCTTTCCGGCAATGGCATCCTGCTCAAATCCCGGCGGAATGGAGAGATAACCGTATATCTCTTTCCTTTGCACGGCTTCACGCGCTGCCGCCTCATTCACATAATGTTCGGTCACTTTGAAAGTAGGGACGGCAGAAATATTCCGGGCAATGGCGCGTGAAGTGGCGGTATTGTCCTGATCGACAATGCCGATAGGGATATTTTCCATTTGTCCGTTGCCGAAGATTGTGGCCATAAAGAAGAGAGTAAACAACGGCAAAACTATACAGACACCGAAGTAAAGACGCCGTGAAGTCATCCGCCGCCATTCCCGTATCAGTACGGAGCGAAAAGGTGAATATGTTTGTGAAGGATTCATTCTACGATTAATTTGCTGCATCTGTTAGTTAAGGGTCAATAACACGGACATGCCGGGACGCAGGTCGTCTACTTTTTGGGTGGGACGGGCATGAATCTCGAATGTGCGTAAGTCGTAACTTCCGGTTTGTTTGGTAGACTTCCAAGTGGCAAAACTGCCCAACGGACTGATATAATAGATCTCAAATTCAATGTCCTTTTTGCCGATGGCAGGTACATCTGCGGCAAACGTTCCACCCATCTTGAATTGCGGCATCAGGTCTTCACGCACATTGAGTACAACGTGTACATCATCCATCACTACAAGATTCATGATGGGAGTTCCCGGTGCAACCAGCTCACCGCGCTTGGGGAAGATTGTTGCTATCTGTCCGTCTTCGGGAGCCGTCAGTCGGGCATCGACCAACAATGCCGAAACCTCATCCACCGTGCTCCGGGCGGCATCTACCATGCTGGCGGCAGATGCCTTGTCTTCCTGCTGCGCACCGTCCACCGCCATTTGGTATTGCTCGTAAGCGGCACGCTCGGCTGCGACAGCCGCCTTGTACATCGCTTCCACTTCATCCTTTCTCTGAGAGGTGACCACACTATCCTTATATAAGGTAAGGATGCGGTTATAGGTGGTTTGGGCAAGACTGAGATCGCTCTTTGTCTTGTTCCACAACTGCAATGCGGTAGCTATAATCTGTCGGCGTGTTCCTGCATCCACTTTCTTGTTCTGCTGCACGGCTACCTGCTCCAATGCGTTCACTTGCTGATACTTGGCGTGCACCTCAGGACTGTTGATTACGACAAGCGTATCTCCCCGGTGCACCCAGTCGCCTTCTTGAACAAGAAAAGTATCTATGCGTCCGGGAAGTTTTCCGCTGATACGGATTTCCGTAGCTTCCGCCTGTCCTTGAAGCACCATCGGCTGTTTGTGCATCAATATGATTCCAAGAGCTGTGAATATACCCACAGCCGACATGATAATGACGAAAGCCCATGAAAGGGTTCTATTAGCTATTTTCATTATATATTATTTTATAGTTATACTTTTGTATTGTCTGTTGCAGTTTAGGCTGTTACGGTTTAGGTTGTTGCAGTTTAGGCTGTTCTGATTTAGGTTGATAGTTTGCAAATTGCTCCGGTGTGCCACACAGTGAAAGCAGATTCATCAGCGCCACATCATATTCATAATATGCCGCCAGACGGGCCACTTTCACTGTGGCAAGCATAGTCTCCGCATCAATAACTTCGGTAGAGGTCGCCATTCCCTCTGTGAAAGATTTCTTCCGGATGCGCACCAATTCCTCACTTAAAGCAATCGTTGCATTCAATGCTTTTACATTATCCTGCGCTTTTTGCAATTGCGTATAAAGTTTGTCTACTCCGACGGCAAGGTCATCGCGGGCTTTCATCTGTCCTAATGCCAACGTCTGTTGGGTCAGCTTCGCCTGTCGTACCCTCTTTTCACGATCCAGTCCGTCAAAAAGATTCCACGTAAAACCGATGCCTATCATGGTTCGTGGCACCAGATTGCTTTGAATGCCGTGCGAATACAAGGTCTGTTTTCCGAAAAGGGCTATATTCGGCAGATAACCGCTTTGTGCAATCCGCACCTCTTGTCCGGCTATATGCTCTTGCAACTGCAACTGACCGAGCGTATAGTTTCCGCTGTTGACAGACAAGTCGAAAAGCATTTTCGGTGGTAAAGAATCATTCATGAAAAGGGGAGAGGTGGGGATGATATTCTCATCCGTGTCCTTCTTGTTCAACAAGACCTTGAGTGCGCTTTGCACTACGGCTTCCTCCTTACGCGCAGCTTCCAACGCACGCTTCGCTTCATCCATATTTACCTGCGCAAAGAGCCGTCCGGCTTTGTCAATCATTCCGGCAGCCTCAAGTTTCAAGGCATTTTCATAGTGCTTCTTCAGTCCGTTGTAGGTTTCTTCACGAACAGTCACGATTTGTTGCGCCAGTCGGAGTCCGTAATAACTTTCAGCCAATAGATTCTGCTGGACGGCAGATACTTGCGCGCGGTTTTCCCGTGCCAAGTCCACCATTGTTCTACCTATATTAGTGGCACGAAAACGTTTGCCGCCGGAGAACAGCACCCATTCTGCCGATAAATCGACAGTGGTCAGATTTCTCGGAGTCAAGGGGAATACGAGTGTATTTGCCCCGATTTTATCCAATATGGACGATATAATCCGGTCATCGGGGATAATGGAATGTACAAAGTCTTTTGCCGGGTCGGTAAACTGTGATAGCGATTGTTTTACTTCAATCTTCTCGGACATATGTACAAATGCCCCCGTGGATTGGAGACTGGGATACCAGAAAGCATTGAGCTTGTCACGTTCTGCCTTGGCTATCTCAATTCCTTTATCGGCAATCTTCAGGCTTTGATTTCCCTGATTAAGAAGATGCAACGATTCTTCAAAGCTTAGTGGTGTCTGTGCATCTACCCGAATAATGGAAAAATACAAAGTCAATAATACGAATAACTTATTTTTCTTCATACTGGTTAGGTTAAATCTGAGTTTGAGACTTTCCTAACAGATAAAGAGCCCGGTTTGTTCATTCGCCTAAGCATAGAGAACAGTCGATGGGCAGAAACGACAAATAAATATTATGAGGTTCTAAAAGCATAAAAAAAGAGATAAGTACAGAGGAAAAACATAAAATTGTATCATTGTTTGGAAACAACACATTATCTTTGTCTCAGAGATTAAGCAAAACAGCAGACAACCTTAAAGAACGAATATACGAATAATATGGCTATAGAACATAAATGTAAAATCACAGTCCTTGAATGTAAATGCTATAAGGACTATCAAGAAAAATATCTGGCAGACCCTAATAGTGGTCCTTGCCCTTGTTTCAAACCCGGTGATGAGTTCCTTCTTGAACGCAATGGCAACAAGGATGACTTTTGGCACATGCTTGACGGCAAGTTCTGTTCCGAAGCATGGGATGCCATAAGCCGCTATGTCTATACAGCACTGCAGGGAGGCAGCATTATGAAAGGCTGGACTAACGATGAGAAAATGATGATAGCATGTTGCAGTGACGGAACACGTCCCGTCATTTTCAAGATAGAAAGGATTGATGTAGAGGTCGATAAAGAATCTGTTCCGGATGGACGGCAATGACATGGCAGAAGCTAACACATATCAGTTTTTGGATTCATTGGGTATTTCCTACGAAACGTTTTCCCATGATGCAGTGTGCACCATGGAAGAATGTCATTCCCAAGAAGTGGAGAAGAATTTAGGTGTACCAATTTGCAAGAACCTGTTTTTATGCAATCGCCAAAAAACTCATTTTTATCTATTGATGCTACCAAGTGAGAAGCACTTCATTCCCAAGTGTCTGTCTGCAGAACTTGGTTGTGCCCGTTTATCCTTTGCCAGTGAAGAATGTATGGTCAGCTTGCTCGGCATTCATCCCGGGTCTGTATCTCCAATGGGGTTGATAAATGATAAGGATAAAAAGGTTATACTCATTGTGGACAAAGATTTGATGGGATTTGAGTTCATCGGTTGCCATCCATGTGTTAATACTGCAACAATAAAGATTCGGATGAAGGACTTGCTTGAAAAGATAGTCCCTGCTACGAATCATGAGTATAGAATTGTGAGAATAGATGTTGAACATAAAGAGGATGCAAATTATGACAAATAATAAACACACAGTAAGGATAAACTCAAAATTATCAGCCAGAAACCAAAAAATACTCAAGATTATTCATCTTGTCAGCGTTATAGTATGGGTTGGTGCAGCTATTGTCATGAATGGCATTCGCTATTTGGTTGCTATCAGCGACAATGCCGGCATTTACTACATGGCGAAATTTCTTGAAGCTGTGGATATGCAAATTCTCGTACCTGGTGCCATACTCTGCTTATGCACTGGTTTGCTGTATTCACTATTCACACAATGGGGATTCTTTAAATATAGATGGATCGTTGTAAAATGGGGACTTACCATCGCCATGATAGCTTTGGGAACATTTATTGGGGCCATTGATTGAAGAAAACGTCGAAATGGGACAAGCCTTAATGAGAGGAGGCAGCAATATTCTTGTCGAAGCATATTGGCAGAATGTCACAACAAGCGAAAAATGGGGACTATTGCAGATTTGTCTCTTGACTTTCACCGTTATAATATCAGTATTCAAACCATGGAAAAAGCAGAAAAAATGACATCAACTCAGCTCAACTGTTGTTAAACCACCCCTCCTGATTCGGGCTTAGCGGCTCAGTTGTAATTCTTGGGGGATAACATTTGTTAATTCCCCCTTTATGCATATATCTTAGCTAACCTATACAGA
>CAKUYM010000254.1 GCA_934716785.1 uncultured Bacteroides sp.
ATGAGCCATCGAAACACGGCTTCCGCGTTCCTCATCACGGAATATGTAGAACACCTCCCCTTTCTCCACAACAATGCGGGGACGGGCGATAGGAATCATCTTCGTTCCGCCGCCCTTCAAGGTAAAAGGAGTTTTACGGTCTGTCACCCGGCGGTGATGCCAAGCCTTGCCGTCATTCCAAACAATGCGATATTGCGGAACGTCACTGTCGGCGTCTCTCCAATACGTAGCGATATAAGGATTTCCACCCGCATCGGCACTCATGCTTGTCTGGTTTATCAGTTCGCAATTCTGCGGCAGACGGCAGGCATACTCCGCATTCGACAATTTAATCGGAAGTTCGTATCGTTCACCATTGGATTTATACCAAGTCACACCGTTATCAAACGAACGGGCGTAACAGATATCATGATTCGTTTCCACGTGCCAAGTTTCACGCCATACCCATGAAAGATGAATTGTCCCGCGTTCGTCAACATACAACTGCCAATAGGCATTCCGTTTATTCTCTCCGTCAATCAGGACATCCTGCACACGTGCCCACTTATGTTCTTTCAATGAATAACGGTTCAGTACCAAATTGCCACGACCGGAAGAGCCGGAGCGGTAGGCAAACAATAGGTCACCGCCCGCCAAAGGATAAAACTCCGGATAAGTGACATTTCCTTCATCAACTCCGGTCATCGGCATCTTGTCTCCCAACTCCAAAGAACCGGGAGCGATGCTCCGACAATAATTCAGCTTATGCCCGTGATGGTCAAAAGAGACATGGATATAGCCCTCTCCGTCCACCATCATACTGATGACATTGTGTGCATCCTTCACATTGCCCCGGTATTGGGTGCGATGCAATGTCCATTGCTCCGAGTCCAGTCTACGTTTGCCAAGCACCAGATAACCGTCAGCGTCATAATAGCTGATATACTGTTCATCTCCATGGGTAACCAAGGAATTATTTCTGAACACGGCAGTGTTGACAGAAGTACAGCTATACCCCTTTCCCACCTCAACCAGATGCTGGGAATAGCACAATGCGGGCATCAATGCTATACTGCAAAGCAGCAGTAATATACGTTTCATGTCCATTCGCATTTATCGGAAAAAGATTTCAGTTCATTATTTATGAAAAACATCAGTGAAAAGTATTAGTGAAAAGCATGGTCTTTGGGGAAATCATTTCCTTCCCATGCTTTTTTACTTGTCCAGTCCTCGGCAGGAGATGTCCAAAAAGGATGGTCGGCAGGAAGTCCGAGCGGCAGGAAGGCAAGTGACGCCATATACAAGCTACCGTTATTCGTGTACCAGTCGGATATATTCGGCTGCTTACCATTGAATCCCAATGTCAGGAACCCCTTCTCATTGAAGTTGCGGTCATCGCCAAACATTCGTTTGATAACCGCCGTCATGGCCGCACGCACTTGTCCGTTGGGCAACTCCTCGGGCAGCCATTCTCTCCATGCCAGCAATGCCAAAGGCTGCAAAGTGCCGGTGCGATAGGTTATAGAGCGGCCGAAAACCGGGAGTGTCCCTTCGGGAGAGATGAACCGTTCCAGAATCATTCCGAAACGTTGCATCCGCTTCTTGGCACGGTTATAATCACAGTCCGGCATATTCCACACCTTGCTCTTTCCGGCATTAGTCATTATCTCCAGCGGCTCTATATACATAGGATGCAGCACAAAGCTGTTATAATAGTCGAAAGCAAAATCCTTTCCATCCGAATACCAGCCGTCACCGACATACCACTCTTCTACCTTACGCAATGCCGAAGCGATGCGGTAAGTATCACTCGGTGCACCCGCTTTACGCAAAAAGGCTTCTACCGTAGCAGAGAACAGCAGCCAGTTCGTATAAGGCGGATCTACCCGGCGAAGCTGTGTAAACTCGGCTATATAGCGCTGTTTTGTCACGCTGTCCAACGGCATCCACAAAACGTCATATCCTCTTATGAAACTTTCTGCGATATAAGCGGCATCTACCAAGGTCTGCCCCTCCTTTCTCCACAACAGATAATCGGGACTCTCCGGATCAACAGCCTGTGCATAACTCTTGAGCGCCCACTCGCGCAGTTGTTTCCGCCGGGCACCTTCGGCAGTATCATCATCCGGCAATGAAATCCAAGGAGCCAGTCCCGCCATCAGACGACCGAAACACTCCATATAAGTAACCTTTTTATTTCTGCCGTCCCAAGTCGGGCTCAGTTCTACCAACATATTCTGTTGCAGCTTGCCTTCGCTCATGTTACTAAGCACAGGCTCGGCCATGCGGTACAATACTTCCGCCCACAACTCGCGGTCTGTCGGTTCTGTCACTTGTTTCTTCTTTTTAGCTGATATGTCCTGAGACGGAATCAGTAATATTGCCATAAGCAATAGTAGTACGCAATGTCTATTCAAATTCATGGTATTATTAAGTTTTCTCGGTAGCAAAGATACTCTATACTTATAAGAGTAGAGTTCAATTTTGAGTCAAAAAAGGGATATAAAAAGACCAAAATCAATAAAAAGACATGCGATAGGTCGCTAACCTCGCATAAGCACAAATCGGAGGAATTGGCACTTACACCACTCCTGTTCAAATAATTAGTTATTACACAATTTATAGTCAAAAGTAAGTAATTTGAGAATTTGCAGAAAAATAGTAACCTTTGCACCATGCGTTTAAAGTTATCCATAGAAGAAAAGGCAGAACTCCGTCGCCTTCAGCGCAATGTGGTTGGAACTCCCGATTACGTTCGGATAACTTGTATCCTTATGTTTGACAACGGCCGCACTCCCAAGTCAATATCGGAAGACCTCGGCATCAGTACAGCAACAATATACCGCTATATCGGCGATTACCAATTTGGCGGTGTGGAAAATCTGTTGGAAAACCATTACAAGGGGTATTGGGGAATGCTGAGCAGTCAGCAGATATGTGCTTTGCGCAAGGAACTGAAGGAACATATTTACACAGATGCCAAAAGCGTGTCAGAATGGATACGCATAACCTTTGGCGCGTCTTACACTCCACAAGGTACGGTAGACCTTCTTAACCGTATAGGTTTCACTTATAAGAAGACAACCGAAGTTCCGTGTGAGGCCGACTCTGACAAGCAATTGAGATTTGTTGAAGAACTTGCAAGCATTCTGTCTACAAGGGAGAAGGAGGCTGTAGTTTACTATGCTGACGGCGTTCATCCTACCCATAACAGCCGCTCCACATATGCATGGATAGAAAAGGGCGAAGAATTTAGAAGGACCATTAAATGGTTCTTTGAAAATATCGTTGAATTTAAAGAAGAGTTGGAGTCACTTCTAACTATCAATTTCCGATTGGTGAATTCTCAACCCATTTCTTTTTAACTATAAAAGTTCTTCAACCATTTCTTACCAGATTTTGTGTTTGACCAAATCGCCAAGATAGTTCCGATAACAGCACCAACAAACATAAATAATGTTGCAAGTTCCATATTATTTTATATATTTTTTCGGCACTTCTGTTGTAAGCCAGATGCCATTATGCGAGAGATAAAACTTGAAGCCATCAGAGACCATGCTTTTGCAGTCAATCTTTAACACAAAAGGCGTTCCATGTCGGCTTCCAACTTTCAACGCTGTTGTCTTATCTGTTGAAAGATGTACATAAAGCCTATCACGTCTCTGAATGCCATTTTTATAGATAGCTTCCAATGTCTTAGTTGAAGTTCCATGATAGAGGACATTAGGAGGCAACGCTTCCTGTAACTGTACATCAACATCAATAGAATGACCTTGGCAAGCACGAATTTTTGTATGGGGGTGGTTGTATTCGTAGCGTTGCTTGTCATTCGTTTCCACTATCTCATCAAGTTCCCTTCTTGTGTATCCATGATTTTCGATGAGATCTTTGACTTCTCGCCAACCATTTTTGTCAAAGGCATATTCTGTGTCATGCCTGAGAAGAAAAGCCAAGTGCTTACTTTTTCTTATTAATTCCTTGCTTTCCATTTGCTTAATTATGTTTGATAAACTACCCCAATTCGGGATAAGAAAACTATAAAAATGCAGTATAAAAAGTTGGTAGTCTAATAAATATTTTTCACCTATAAAGGTGAAAAATCAAACAGTTATAAAGATATTGATTATAACTACCGACTACAAAGTTATAGAATTATTTTGTGTTATTGATGAGTTTTGCAAACATTTTGAGGCTGAAAATGCAGGAAAACTGCTTATTGGCGATGATGAAACAAAGCATAGAAGGCGTAAAGCGTCTTTGTCAGACAGTGAAATCATGACAATCCTGTTGCTTTTCCATTTTGGGTCTTTCCGCAATTTCAAACATTACTATCTGTTCTATATAAAGGGTACGCTAAAGTCTTATTTCCCCAATGCGGTTTCTTACAACCGCTTCGTCGAACTTGAAAGTCGTGTGTTCTTCCCTCTAATGTTTTTCCTGAACCTCCAAGCCTTTGGCAGATGTACAGGCATCACATTTGTTGACTCTACAATGATTCCCGTATGCCATAATCTCAGACGTTATGCCAACAAGGTGTTTAGAGGTATAGCCACTGACGGAAAGGATATCATGGGATGGTGTCATGGCTTTAAGTTTCATTTGGCATGCAACGACAGGGGGGGGAGATTATAGCATTTGTACCCACAGGGGCGAATGTCAGCGACAAAGGCCCTAATGTATTTAAAGTGTTGGCTAAACGCCTGTATGGCAAGCTGCTCACTGACAAAGGTATATTTCCCAAAAACTTTTTGACTCTCTTTTTGAGGAGATATCTCTTAATCGCTTCTGTAAGCATGAACTTTTCTCTATACAAATCACCGATATAGCAATAGATGTATCTGGTGCGATTATTAAGTTTTCTTTTTTCTGCGACATCCAATGCATTAGTGTATATTGACATAGCTTTATCGTAGTCTCCTTCTGCAAAATGGAAGCGACCAAGATATATTAAGATTTGTACTTGTTCATCAGGAGTGCCGTGTGACGAGTACCAATCGTAAGCCTTTTCAAACTGATAAGTAGGCAGAAGGTCATTGAATACTTCATCTGTTACTTTCCCGGACAGCATGCACCAACGGGCAAATGTTCTGTTGTCCAGTTCTTCAGGAGATGATATACCTCTTAAGATATTCAATGCACTGTCAGGATTTGTTTCAATGATTTTCTCTATTTTATCCAACAGTTTATCTGAGTCGGACGGTTGTCTGTTGCATCCTGATAACAAGGTTATGAACATGAGCAATATATGGATGGGGTGTTTCATTGGTTTGCGTTTATTGGTTCGGTAGTTGTGTAAAAAAAGAATTTGTCAATACAATAGTAAGTGTTTCCTGAAGTACTATAAAATAATAAATACAGTTTGTATTCTCCTTTGGAGAATTCCTTTTGAGGAGGTATAAAGAACTTGATCTGAATACTTCTTTGGGGAGGTATTAAATAACCAATATCATTACGTACATAATTATCGGGGTAAATTAGAGGAAACCATGAATCATCGCTTTTTTTATAGAATGAAAAGAGACTATTAATATAAGAGATTGTATCACTGGTATTATTGGTAATTTCAGTTTTCAAGGACCCATCCTTTAAGCAAGAATCCTGTATTAAAAGACAAACTTTTATCTGTTCATTTTTCTTTTTAGTAAACTTTTTGCCTTGTATTTGTTTTTCTTCTACAATAGTTTCTCCGGGTTGGATGGAACATTTATATCCTTTATCAACTTTTTCTTCCACCGTGTCTTTCTTCTCTTCGCTTTTTATACATCCTGCAGATAGAATGATAAAGGCAATGCACAGCAGATATTGTTGTTTTGTTTTCATGGCTTTTTATTTAGATAATTGCAAATCTACTGATTTCCATTGCAATAGTCACAACATTTTAGTGTGTTATATAACACTGTCTCTTATGTGTTCACAACATTAAACTGTAATACAACAAGTAGTTTCAAGCCGCGGAACTGTAGTTTCAGACGTTCGGAACTAAGGTTTCAAACGCTTGAAACTCTTGTTTCAGACGTTCGAAACCGTTGTTCCAAAACCGCTGAAACTTTAGTTCCAAGCAGCAGGAACTAAAGTTTCAAATGAATGAACCGACCAGAAACTGTGTTGTTTCTAAAAACACAAACACGGTGACAGCATTTCTGCCATCACCGTGCTGTCACATGCTGCTGTCACCTCACTATCCGTTTGCTATCAGAAGCTTAGATACGAACAGGTGACAGATGACAGCATATTTTTGTTTTTAAATGGTTCTTCGTCACTTTCGGTGCAGGTCATGTGTTAAAGCTAATAACTTTATTGCATAGCAAGGTAATTCCAGCCCT
>CAKUYM010000255.1 GCA_934716785.1 uncultured Bacteroides sp.
TAGAAAAGATTGGTTGATGCAATCTTGAGAAATGTAAGGAGAAAGAGATATTTTCCGCACAGAGCACCATTATGTGGGGCGAGTGACGGAGAATAGACAAAAGAGGAAATGGATACAACAAAAAAAGTTCCGCCTATACTTGCTTGAGCGAGAATAGGCGGAACTTCTATTTTATATCTCCTCCTTTTATTTGGGAGCTTTTTGATACAAGAAGAAAGCGATGCCGGCATAGAGGATATTCGGAATCCACACTGCGATGGCGGGAGGCACGTTCCCGTTGACGGCAAAAGTTGAGGTAATGGTCTGGAACAGGATATACGAGAAACTCAATCCGAGTCCGATACCTAAGTGAAGCCCCATGCCACCCTTTGTCTTTCGTGACGAAAGAGATACGCCGATAATTGTCAGGATGAAAGAGGCGAATGACATGGCGATCCGCTTGTGATATTCAATCTCGAATTCCTTGATATTGGCAAATCCCCTACGTTTCTGCTTGGCGATATAATCACTTAGCTGGGGGCTGGTCAGCATTTCCTGTTGATTCTTCATGATAAGGAAGTCGGAAGGTTCCATATTGATGATAGAGTCAATCCGGTCTCCTTTGGTGATTTTCTCTTTTAGTCCGTCCAATTCCCGCACCATATAGTCATGAATAGTCCATTTATGGACAGTGGTTGTGTCGTAGGTAATACGGCGTGCGGTCAGATGCGATACCAGTTTCTTGTCGACAAACTTATCCAATGAGAATCGGTTACCGGTTTTCATGGCGTTGTTGTAATTGTCAATATATGCAATGACGCCATTGTCCACCTCCAACTGTACATTCCGTGCAGTATTCTGTTTCTTGGGCTTGATATACCGGTCTTCAAAATTCAGACGTGTCACGCTTCCTTTCGGGATTACATAAGAACTCAGCATGAAAGTTGTCAGCGCGATGATAGCGGCAGAAATCATGTAAGGACGCATCATCCTCTTGAAGCTCATGCCGGTAGAGAACATGGCAATAATTTCAGAGTTCTCTGCGAGCTTGGAAGTGAAGAAAATAACAGCAATGAATACAAACAACGGACTGAACAGATTGGAGAAGTAGGGGATGAAGTTCATGTAGTATTCAAAAATGATTTTACTCCATGGGGCTTCATGTTCCATCAGCTTGTCCATCTTCTCGTTGAAGTCGAATACCACTGCGATAGAGATGATTAGCGCAATAGCAAATACGTACGTCCCCAAGAATTTCTTGATGATATACCAGTCCAGTCGTTTTATGAATCTGTTGCTCCTCATCTCCTATAATCTATTTGATACCCTTTTCACCATCATAGGCTTCCATGTCGAGAAATCTCCGGCAATGATATGCTTGCGTGCTTCGCCTACCAGCCACAGATAGAACGCAAGATTGTGTATAGAAGCGATTTGCATGGCGAGTAGCTCTTGCGCATGGAACAGGTGGCGTAGATAAGCTTTGCTGTACAATGTGTCTACGCTGGACGCTCCGTCCGCTTCGATGGGAGAGAAGTCCGTTTCCCATTTTTTGTTTCGCATATTGATAATGCCGTCTTTGGTGAACAGCATGCCATTTCGTCCGTTTCGGGTAGGCATTACGCAGTCGAACATATCCACTCCGCGTTCTATTCCTTCAAGGATATTGACAGGAGTACCGACTCCCATCAGATAACGTGGCTTGTCTTTGGGAAGAATCTCATTGACAACCTCTATCATTTCATACATTTTCTCGACCGGTTCGCCCACGGCCAAACCACCGATAGCATTGCCATCCGCCCCTTTGGACGCGATAAACTCGGCAGACTGCTTGCGCAAATCCGTATAGACGCATCCTTGAACGATAGGGAAGAGCGATTGGTTGTAACCGTATTTGGGTTCTGTCTCGTTAAAACGTTTTATACATCGATCCAGCCATCTGTGTGTCAGTCCTAATGACTTTTTGGCATACGCATAATCCGAATTCCCCGGAGGGCATTCGTCGAAAGCCATCATGATATCGGCTCCGATCGTACGTTCTATATCCATCACCTTTTCGGGTGTGAAGATATGCTTGCTGCCATCAATGTGCGAGCGGAACTCGGCGCCTTCTTCACGGAGCTTTCGGATTCCCGCCAATGAGAATACTTGGAATCCGCCACTGTCGGTCAGCATGGGACGGTCGAACCCGTTGAAGCGATGCAGGCCGCCTGCCTTCTCTATCACGTCCAGTCCGGGACGTAGATAGAGATGATAGGTATTGCCTAAAATAATCTGTGCCTGAATATCTTCTTTCAGTTCTGTCAGATGTACTCCTTTGACGGTGCCCAATGTACCCACCGGCATAAATATAGGTGTCTGTATCTGCCCGTGGTCCGTTGTTATCAGACCGGCACGGGCATTACTTTTGGTGTCTGTATATTGTAAGTCAAATGTCATTCCTGCGTAGGTTTCTTTACAGATAAATCAATGGCATCCGCAACCTTCTCGTCTGTCAATGCGATGGCGAACACTTCTTTTATGTCGTTTACGTAGTGGAAAGTCAAGCCTTTCAAATAAATATCCGGAATTTCGTCTATGTTCTTCTTATTCTCGGCACTCATTATGATTTCCTTGATTCCTGCACGTTTGGCAGCCAGAATCTTCTCCTTGATACCTCCCACCGGAAGCACTTTGCCACGGAGCGTGATTTCTCCCGTCATGGCAAGATTGGCTTTCACCTTTCGTTGGGTCAGGGCAGATGCCAATGACGTGGCCATGGTGATACCTGCAGACGGTCCGTCCTTGGGTATTGCCCCTTCCGGCACATGGATATGGATATTCCAGTTTTCAAATATCTCCGGATTCAGTTTCAGGATAGAAGCATGCGCCTTGATGTATTCAAGTGCCAACATGGCAGATTCTTTCATTACATCCCCCAGATTGCCGGTCAATGTAAGGCGTTCGCCCTTGCCGCGGCTCAAGCTGGTTTCGACGAAGAGAATTTCACCGCCCACGGCTGTCCATGCCAGTCCGGTTACTACTCCGGCATATTCATTCCCTTGATACTTGTCACGCGTGTATTCCGGTGCTCCCAAGAAATCATACAAGTCGGCAGGCTTGATTTCAATTTTGGCAAAATAGCCATCGGTAGCATATTGGCGGGCAGATTTACGTAGAATCTTGCCGATCTTCTTTTCCAGTTCGCGCACACCGCTTTCGCGGGTATATGATTCGATGATAGCTTCCAAAGTATCTTTTGGAAACTTGATATCCGTCTTTTTGAGGCCATTGGCTTCCAGCTCTTTTGGAACCAGATGCTTGCGTGCGATCTCAATCTTCTCTTCTGTGATATATCCGCTCACCTCGATCAACTCCATACGGTCGAGGAGTGGACGGGGGATAGTATTCAGGTTGTTGGCAGTTGCAATGAACAGCACTTTTGAAAGATCATAATCCACATCCAAGAAGTTGTCATGGAAAGCCGTATTCTGTTCCGGATCAAGAACTTCCAGCAATGCGGAAGAGGGGTCTCCCTGACGGTCGGCGCTTACCTTGTCTATTTCATCCAAGATGAATACCGGATTGGAAGCACCGGCTTTTATCAAGCCCTTGATGATTCGTCCCGGCATGGCGCCTATGTATGTCTTGCGGTGACCGCGGATCTCGGCTTCGTCATGTACGCCACCCAAAGACATGCGTACATATTTGCGCTTGAGCGCAGCCGCAATGGACTTTCCGAGAGAAGTCTTTCCCACTCCCGGAGGGCCGTATAAGCAGATGATCGGTGATTTCATATCATTCTTCAATTTCAATACAGCCAAGTGTTCTAAGATGCGTTCTTTTACCTTCTCCAGTCCGTAGTGGTCTTTATTCAACGTCTTTTCTGCATTTTTGAGGTTCAAGTTATCAGTTGTATAAATACCCCATGGCAGGTTGAGCATTGTCTGCAGATAATTCAGCTGTACACTGTAATCCGGTGATTGCGGATGGGTGCGTTCCAGTTTCGCCAGTTCCTTCATGAAAGTCTCTTTGACTTCCGCACTCCAGCGCATCTTTTCTGCTTTTTGGCGCATCTCTTCGATTTCCTGCTCCTGACCGCTGCCACCCAATTCGTCTTGGATGGTTTTGATTTGTTGCTGCAAGAAGTATTCGCGCTGTTGCTGGTCGATATCTTCACGGGCACGCATTTGGATAGATGCCTTTATTTCTGCCAACTGCACCTCGCGATTCAGGATCTCCAACAAACGGTAAGTACGTTCACGCAAGGAGTTGATGCTTAGCAAATCTATTTTCTCATCCTTCTTGAAAGGCAGGTTGGAGCAGATAAAGTTAATCAAAAACATCGAGTTGTTGATGTTTTTGATGGCGAATGCCGAATCCTGATGCATTGTATCCGATGATTTGATATAACGCATCGTCAAGTCCTTGCAAGTCTCTACCAAGGCTTGGAATTCTTTATCGTTTCTATTCGGGATTTCTTCTTCCAGAAGTTCTACCTCGCCTTTCAAATACGGATATGTATCGGTTATGCTTTTCAGCGTCAGCCGCTTCATTCCCTGAAGAATGACGGTTGTCGTCTGGTCGGGCATTTCCAATACCCGCACAATACGTCCTACAGTACCGACATTATGTAAATCCTCAAACTTGGGTTCTTCTGTATGTGCCGACCTCTGACATATCACAGCGATGTCTTTATTCTTTTTTTCGGCGTCACGTATGAGTTTCAGAGAAGATTTGCGACCCACTGTGATCGGCAGGAATACTCCGGGAAACAACACCATATTACGAAGGGGAAGGACCGGAAGAATATCACCAGATTTAATATTTACATCGAATGCACTCTCATCATTGCCGTCATAGTCGGTAATCAACGAGAAACCGTTGCTATCACCTACATCTTCCAATAAGTATCTTTCTTTCATCATTTCGTTTTAATTTAGTTTATGTCATACATGATATGCATAAATCGTTTGCAAAGTTAATTGATTCTCTCTAATAATAAAGCACTGTTTGGAATAAAAACACAAAAACAATGCCAAAATATGGGACAATATGCAAAGTATTCCATAATAATTATTTATTTTTGGCGCGCTCCGGTCCCGATAATGGGATGAAACGGGTATATAAACGGGTATATGAAATAGGTATATAAAGAAAAAGGTGTATAAAAGTTTAATGAGCAGATAAATTATGTCGAATTCTTATTTCCAATTCAAGCAGTTTACGGTGTGGCATGATAAGTGTGCCATGAAAGTGGGCACGGACGGAGTGTTGTTGGGGGCGTGGGCGCCTGTGCAGGGTGCGCATCGTATTCTGGATGTCGGGACGGGAACCGGACTGGTTGCTTTGATGCTTGCCCAGCGTAGCTTGCCGGATGCCGAAGTCGTAGCGTTGGAAATAGATGGATCGGCTGCCGCGCAGGCCAAGGAAAATGTAGCTCGTTCGCCTTGGAAAGAGCGGATAGAGGTGGTACAGGCTGATTTTAAAGAGTATCGTTCTTCGGATAAATTTGATGTGATAGTGTCTAATCCTCCGTATTTCGTAGATTCATTGGAATGTCCGGACAGTCAGAGAAACTCGGCTCGGCATACCGGTTCTCTGACTTACGAAAATTTGTTGGCGGGAGTGTCAACGCTATTGGCGGAAGATGGGACTTTTACGCTTGTAATTCCGGCAGATGTGGCCGACAAGGTGAAAGCGATGGCTTCCGCGCAAAAGCTGCAGGCTGTGCGGCAGTTGAATGTGATAACCAAACCCGGCGGCATTCCGAAACGCACTTTAATCACTTTTTCTTTTTCCGGTCGGGAGTGTGTAGTGGAAGAACTGCTTACGGAAGTTGCCCGTCATCAATATAGTGATGAATATGTTGCGTTGACTCGGGAGTATTATCTGAAGATGTAGCTTCACCCTCTGCTGCCCAAGCTGTCTATATCCGGATTCAATTCCTTTACAGCTTCTTTTACGACCTTTTGGGTTGGTTTTTGATAAGTCTCCGCTTGTTGTACCGGCACTATCTCATTCGTCATCTTTTCATATCCTTTTTGCTCCAGCAAATGAATTTCCTTTTCATTTGTCTCTTTTTGCTCTTTTGTTTTCATATCACTTTTCATTTTTAATATTAAGTTCTCACTTTGATTTTGAGAACAGAAAATCGGAGCGGATAGTTCATTTTGCTCAGACATATTTCAGTTCATTCATATTGATAAGCGTATCGAAACATTTGATACTTCTGATTTTCGGTAGGAAAAAGTAAGGATGCAAGAGTATGG
>CAKUYM010000256.1 GCA_934716785.1 uncultured Bacteroides sp.
CAGCTCTTTGTCGGCAATCAACTCATCTACCGTACATTGCAGGTCTTTTGCCATCTGCTCTACGATGTGGTAGCTTTCGGGATGCACGGCCGTGTTGTCCAACGGATGCTTGGCTCCGGGGATACGGAGGAATCCGGCACACTGCTCAAAGGCTTTGGCACCCATGCGCGGCACCTTCATCAGTTCCTTGCGTGAGCCGAAGGGACCGTTCTCCGCGCGGTAGTTGACGATGTTCTGTGCCAGTTGCGGTCCTAAACCGGAAATGTACGTCAGCAGGTGGCTGCTTGCCGTGTTCAGGTTCACACCGACAAGGTTCACGCAGTTCTCTACTGTCTGGTCGAGCGCCTTCTTTAGCTTTGTCTGGTCTACATCGTGCTGATACTGTCCGACTCCGATGGATTTGGGGTCGATCTTCACCAGCTCCGCCAACGGGTCCATCAGGCGGCGTCCGATGGAGACGGCTCCTCTCACCGTCACGTCATACTCCGGAAACTCGTCGCGGGCAATCTTGGAAGCCGAATAGATGGATGCTCCTTGCTCGCTGACCACAAACACGGGAATCTGGCGGTCGAAACTCTGACGGTTGATGAAGTCCTCCGTCTCGCGGCTCGCCGTTCCGTTGCCGATGGAGATGGCTTCTATCTGATAAGCCTCGACCATCTTGCGGAGCTTGCCGGCTGCTTCATTCTGCTTGCCGACCGGCGGATGCGGATAGATATTCTCATTGTGTAGCAGGTTGCCCTGTGCGTCAAGGCAGACAACTTTACATCCGGTGCGGAATCCGGGGTCGATGGCGAGCACCCGTTTCTGACCTAAGGGCGGAGCGAGAAGTAGCTGCCGGAGGTTCTCGGTGAATACGCGGATGGCTTCATCATCGGCTTTCTCTTTCGACTGCGCGGCAAATTCCGTCTCGATAGAAGGCTTGAGCAGGCGTTTGTAGGCATCGACGGTGGCCTCGCTCACTTGTCGGCTACACTCGTTGTTGCCACGCACGAACTGGCGTTCAAGGCGTTCGATGCACTCCTCGTCATCCGGAGTGATGGTCACTTTCAGCAGCCCTTCCGATTCGGCACGGCGTATGGCGAGCAGGCGGTGGGAGGTGCAGCGTTTCAGCGGCTCGGAGAAATCGAAGTAATCACGATACTTGGCGGCTTCTTCCTCTTTTCCCTTCACTACCTTGGCGCTGATTTCCGCCTGCCGGCTGAACTGGTTGCGCACGGCGTTACGGGCGTGTTCGTCCTCGTTCACCTGCTCGGCGATGATGTCGCGGGCGCCTTTCAGGGCATCGTCCACATCCTTTACGTCACCTTTGACGAAAGCAGCCGCACGCGCTTCCGGATTGCTCTCCCTTTGCAGCATCAGGAGGGTGGCAAGCGGCTCCAGACCTTTCTGACGAGCAGCTTCGGCACGTGTCTTCCGCTTGGGCTTGTAGGGAAGGTAGATGTCTTCGAGCTCCGTCGGGTTCCAAGTGCTGTTGATGCGCTTCTCCAATTCGGCGGTCAGCTTTCCCTGCTCGGTGATGGTACTGATGATTGTTTCCTTGCGTTTGGCTATGTCGCACAGCTTGTCATGCTGCTCCTTTATCTGCTCTATCTGAACTTCATCCAGACCGCCCGTAACCTCTTTACGGTAGCGGCTGATAAAAGGAATCGTAGCACCTTCGCCCAAAAGACGGAGGGTGCTGCTTATCTGTCTTTCCGGTATTCCCGACAGTTCGGAAATCATTTTGTGAAATAGTTCCATATATGGCTTTTTGAGAATGAATAAGGGACAAAAATACATATAAATCCCATATAACCCGACAAGTTTGCGTATATTTGCAGAGAATAATTGATTTTCCGTATCTGCTAAAATTGGAAAAATAATGAAAAAGTTTATACTGATTTACATTTGGTTATTATGTCTGGTGCTGACGGTGGCAGCCCAGGAGAAAGTAGTGAAGCTGAAGATTGTACAGACAAGCGATGTGCACGGTAACTATTATCCTTACAATTTTATCACCCGGCAGGAGTGGCAGGGGAGTTTGGCACGGGTCTATTCGTTTGTGCAGAAAGAACGGCGGCAGTATAAAGACAACCTGATACTGCTGGACAACGGAGATATCCTGCAAGGGCAGCCCACGGCTTATTATTACAACTACATTGACACCGTGTCTCCGCATCTCTGCGCCGAGATGATGAACTACATGAAATATGACGCTGGCAACATGGGCAACCATGACGTGGAGACGGGACGCGCCGTGTTCGACCGCTGGATAGGTACTTGCGACTTTCCCATACTGGGTGCCAACATCATAGATACGTCTACGGACGAGACGCATCTGCCACCTTATAAGGTATTGGAGCGCGACGGTGTGAAAGTCGTTGTCCTCGGAATGATTACACCCGCCATTCCGGCATGGCTGTCGGAGAATCTGTGGAGGGGGTTGCGCTTCGATGATATGGAGGAGACGGCACGCAAGTGGATGAAGATTATCCGTGAGAAGGAGAATCCGGACGTGGTGATCGGACTGTTTCATGCGGGGCAGGACGCATTCAAGATGTCGGGAAAATATAACGAGAACGCATCGCTGGATATAGCGAAGAATGTGCCGGGATTTGATATGGTGTTGATGGGGCACGACCACGCGCGCGAATGCAAGAAGGTGGTGAATGTAGCTGGAGATTCGGTGCTGGTCATCAATCCGGCAAGCAATGCCGTCGTGCTGTCTGATATCGACGTGACGGTCAGGATGAAGAACGGCAAGATGGTGGGCAAGGATGTCCGGGGCGTGCTGACAGCTACGCAGGATTACGGTGTCAGTGAGGATTTTATGAAGCATTTTGCTCCGCAATATGAGGCCGTGCAGACGTTTGTGTCCAAGAAGATAGGTACGTTTACGGAGAGCATTTCTACGCGCCCTTCGTTCTTCGGACCTTCTGCCTTTATTGATTTGATACACTCGCTGCAGCTCGATATCACGGGAGCCGATATATCTTTTGCCGCCCCGCTGTCGTTTAATGCGGAGATAAAGAAGGGCGATGTCTTTGTGAGCGATATGTTCAATCTGTATAAGTATGAGAATATGCTGTATGTGATGACGTTGTCGGGACAGGAGATTAAGGATTTTCTGGAGATGTCATATTATATGTGGACCAACCGGATGAAGTCGCCGGACGACCACCTGCTCTGGTTCAAGGAGAAACGTCGTGAGGGTGCGGAAGACAGGGCTTCGTTCCAGAATTTCAGCTTTAACTTTGATTCGGCTTCGGGGATTATCTATACGGTGGATGTCACCAAGCCGCAAGGAAAGAAGATTACGATTGTCAGCATGGCGGATGGTTCTCCTTTCCGATTGGACAAGGTTTATAAGGTGGCGCTGAACTCCTACCGTGGCAACGGCGGTGGTGAACTGCTGACCAAAGGTTCGGGGATTCCTCAGGAGAAGTTGAAGGAACGTATCATTTTCTCTACCGACAAGGACCTCCGTTTTTATCTGATGAACTATATCGAGAAGAAAGGAGTGATGGACCCGAAGGCGTTGAACCAATGGAAGTTTGTCCCGGAAGAATGGACGGTGCCTGCTGCCAAGCGTGATTCCGAATATTTGTTTGGAGTGGGCAGTAAGTAACGGAAGTGGTCAAAAAGTGGTTGGAGATAGCTAAAAAGGTAGCTGAAGATAGCCAAAAGGTAGCCGAAATTGTTCATTTTGTCTTGTAATGTCTCATATTGACTTGTTCCTTTGATTCATTACTGATATATTTGTCGGAAAAAGAGAAGGAGACAGAATATGGATATTCAAAGTGTTCCGAAGATTGGTATATCTTCGGTAGTTCATTCCAAGCATATAGATATCAATAAAATTGATGTTGTTGACAATGATATAGCGCTTTTCGACACGGAGAGCTTTATATCATTGTACAACGGTCCCAGCAAAATGGATGTACTGACGGTGGGGCTTTGTCTGGAGGGGGAAGGCATCTTAAATATAAGTTTGCGCGAATTCCGGTTGTCTCAGGGGGTGATGGTGGTTGCTCTGCCCAATCAGATTATCGAATACAACCGTTTCAGTCCCGACTATAAGGGTATATTCTTTGCTGTGTCGAAGAATGTGCTGGAGTCATTACCTAAGGTGGGAAATGCACTTTCACTGTTTTTCTATCTGAAGGATTGTCCGTGTTTCAATCTTACTCCACATGAGCAGGATGTTGTGAAAGAATATTATGGATTTGTGAGAAAGCGGTTGGGCGATAAAGAGATTGCCTATCGCAAGGAAATAGCGATGGGACTGATGAAGGGGTTCTTCTTCGAACTTTGCAATATATTGAAAAATCATGCTCCGGCAACGGCTGTTCCTGTCAAAGCCAAGAGTAGGAAGGAGCATATCTTCGAGCGTTTTTATACGTCGTTGGTAGAGTCTTACCAAGCAGAACGTAGCGTGAAATTCTATGCGGACAAGCTCTGTCTGACGCCTAAACATTTATCGGGTGTGGTGAAAGAGGTCAGTGGGAAGACAGTAGGAGAGTGGATTGACGAGTTCGTTATTCTGGAAGCAAAGGCGCTTCTGAATTCTTCGAGCCTGAATATACAAGAGATTGCCGACCGGCTGAACTTCGCGAACCAGTCTTTCTTCGGGAAGTATTTCAAGCATTATACGGGTATGTCTCCTAAGGAATATAGGAAGAATGGCTATAAGACTCCGGAACGCACGCGGCTCAGTGTCTCGGGTGTCATCAGCAGGTAGGAGGCTATGTGTGCCAAAGGAGCCCGCTTGATGATTTCGGGATGTGTTTCGAGCAAGAGGTTGTAGCGTTCACGGGCGGACTCAAAACGCCAGGAATCTGCTTTGACTTGCGATACGATGAGTGAGTATTCTAATATTTTCTGATAGAACATGTTGATTTCCCAGTTCTCTCTTGCCAATTTCTGTATCAAGTCTCTGGGGAACAAGTAGATTACACTGGGCTCCAATGTCTCTACTATCAGGCGCGTGGGTACTTGTTTCAGGAAACTTTCGATGCACATCACGATACATCCTTCGTAGGAAAAGTGCTCGGTAACGTCTTTCCCGTTCTTGTAGTAATATTGTCTGATCATTCCTTTTCCTACGAATACAATCTCGTGAGCAACTTCACCTTCATGTAGCACAATGGCGCCTTTCGGATATTCTTTGCGAATCAGTATACTTTCTATCTGTCGTCTTCCTTCGATACTCATCTCCGGAAAACGGGAATTCACAACAGCATTTACGGTGTCTTTTAGTAATGTATCCATGTTTTTTCTGTCTTGATGTGTGCAAAAATACTAAAAACGGTTGATATAAATCAAGTGTAGCACAAAAAAAGATGTATATTTGTTCTTTAAAATAAACAGGTAAAATGATGTTGGATAAAATAATTATAAAACGATGATGAATAAGATAATCGGATTGGCAGTGGTGGCACTGCTCTGCTTGGGTAGTTGTACGAGGGATAATGACACTATATATTATCCGGTAGGCAATGTGAATGTCGAGAATGGCGGTTCGGCTTTGGAGGATGGAAGGGGCGAATTGGTTGCCCGGAGTTATAATACGGAAGACTATGTGCTGGATACGGTGGCGCAGTATCCGGATGATCCTACTCTCGGCAAACTGACGTTTATGATTAATCTGAAAAATCAATTGGCGGGTAAAGAGGCTGAGGGATTCAATGGAATCGGCAAATCGGGACTGACGATGAGTCTTGGGTATAAAGATGGCAATTATGCGGCAGAGAGCCAGGTGCCTGTTTATACTTCACCGGACGTGACCACCGCCTATGCCGTCAAGCTCCGCTTAAAAGGTGAATTGACTCTGTCGGGGGATGAATGGATGATTGATTTTGTCTATGCCCAATTGGCGAGCTTGTTCCAGCCCTATCCGCCGACTTCTTTTCCGGAAGTCTTTATGTGTAAAGGTGGTGAAGAATCATTTGCCTATTTTGATTCTTTCCGCAGAATCTGGGCTTTTGACATAGAATATAATCATTCCGATCTCTCCTTTAGTCAGTTGTATTTCAATTTATTCGTGAACCTGTCAGGTCAGAAGCGTGAAGAGAACATTCGTTTGAGGATTGATAAGGATTCTTATTTTGAGATATATAAAATGGAATGATTGAATTTATCGGGGGAGTTGAAGCCATAGGCTTTGTCTGGTGAGCCGTCCATATACTTTGTCGGATCGCTCTAAAGCGCCTCTCCCTTGCATAAACTAATTG
>CAKUYM010000257.1 GCA_934716785.1 uncultured Bacteroides sp.
CTCTTCCTGTTTGTCAATGTCCACACTCATCGACTTATAAATAGGATCGGCAGCCTCCAAGGCACTCAATGTCGCAAAGCGGTAGGCATTGGTCGTACCGCCGCAAGTCACGGCACGGTAAGTCCAGCGCTGACTGTCTTCTGTGTCCGGATCGTCCTCAAAGGTACTTATGGCTTCCCACTCCATGCTGTCCCAGTTGGAACTGTTTACATCTTTCCGGCAACCATAGATGGTGATGGAGCAGGGCAGCTTGTTCATCAGGTAGTTCCTGAAGTATTGCGGCCCTTTGTACGTGGTGCCGATAGGGCTTCTTCCCCAGTCGGGATTCGGTTTGGAGTTGAATCCTGTTTTACCGATATAGCGGTATGCATAGAACCGTACTTCGGATACCGGACGTTTCTTTTTCAAGTCGATATACATCGGCTCGGAGTCTTCTCCCGCTCCGTTTTTATTGGAAAGGAATGTATAGTACTGGTGCAGGTCTTGAGTTAGGAACCAAGATGTACCTTTAGTGTCTCCGTCAGTCAGGTATTGGAGTCCGATCTTCTCTTCCGGAATCTCCATGGAATTGTTGTATATAAGGCTGAAGTTGGACGGATCCAGCTTTTCAACATTGAATGCATGGATATCCTCCCATACTCTTTCTTTCACAATATATCCGCGATAATCCTCCACGCGCACTATTATAGTGTGGCTTGCACGTTTCTGCTTGGGAGTGTAGTATCTGATGTCCTTCCCTTCCGTGAGCGGGAATGATTCAATCCATATCGTATCACTCTGGTTGTCAATAGGATTTACTCCGAGATAGAATACGTGCGCCATGCCCGTAGTACCTTCGGGATTATCGTATTCGAGCGAACATCCGTTCCATCCCGATTTCACTTCCGCGCTGTTGATAAAACAAATCGGAGCAGAATCCAATGTGCTGAACGTCACGTCAATCGCTTTCGACTCTTCATTGTTCCGTTTCAGAAACGATACATGCGCCGGCACGTCGCTTACCTTCTCGTTGAATCCCGTAATTGTCAGCAAATCTGTAGAGTTGCTGCCTGTTTTCAATATATCATTGCCGTATGCATCTTTGTAACGCACGTTTATAGCCACCACATCCGGGTCGTCGGGCAGTTTATAGCGCAGCACCGCGCCGCCCATTGCCGGAGTGAACTGGAAAGCTCCTGCCGGCAAATCAACAGTAAATCCCTCTGAGTCGTCATTGCAGGCAACAAAGGAACAAATTGCTATTATCAAATAGATTAATTTTTTCATAATTGTCTTGTCTTTAAATCAATTCAACGATTACCAGCCGGGATTCTGCACACATCCTGAAATCATCACCTCTTCGCTGCCGATGGGGAAGAAATAGTCGCGCGGAGCGGTAAATCCACGTTTCTTCCATACGATAATCGGTTCTTTATAATTATTGTAGAAACGTTCTTCCGTATCTCCTATGATATTCCATCCGTAAAGCGGAGCATTAAGCTCCTCGTGGGCAGTCATCCAGCGGCGGAGGTTATAGAACCGGCGGCCTTCGAAGGCAAATTCGATATTCCACTCCTGACGGATAATCTCGCGCATACCGGCTTGCGTCTCTACCTTTTGCGGATTGCGTGCATACGTTTTCCAGGCATCGCGCACTTTGGCGATTCCGGCACGCGTGCGCACCTTGTCCAGCGGTTCATATACCCGTTCGTCCGGTCTGTCCAGATATTCGTTCCATGCTTCGGCAGATGCCAACAGCAGGTCGGGGAGGCGGAACAGGATATCTCCGGATTCGGAGGAACTGTTTGCATAATAATCCTTTAAAGCCACATCCGCATTGTCGAATTTCTTCACATAATATCCTGTGAGGCATTGCGGAATGCTTGAGTCATAGCGCTTGGAAGAAGTACCCATCAGTTGTCCTTGCATACATTCGCAAAGCATGGGTTCGTTGGTGCTGCTTGTCCCTTTCTTGTACCAGTATGTATTATGAGCTATGATATTGGCATAGAAGCGCGGCTCGCGGCGGCGGTGCAAGCTCAAGATTGATTCGCCCAACGGAACGATATTCTTATATCGTTCGTCACTCTCTGTCGACAGGGCATAGCGCGAAGCTACCCACTGCTTGTCTTCCGAAAGCGGCAATCCGTGTTCTGTATAGTACATCTCCACCATCTTCATCGAAGCGCCGAAGCCGCCTACACAGTATTGGTCATAGTAATTCAGCTCCTCTTCCGTAAATCTGGGATGATAGAAAACCGGTGCGGAGAATCGTTGGTGGCGTACGCACAGCAGCACTTCCTTGTTACTGTAGTCATAGTTCAGGCATGACTGCTGGATGTCGCGGATGGTATTCAGCATGGGAGTAGGCCATTCGGAACTTCCTTCCACCAGTTGCTTGCCACCTTCCGTCGCTATTCTCAGTGCCTCGTCGGCAGCTTCGGCGGCTATTCTCCATTTCTCTTTGTCGTATGCCGGAAACAGGAGTTCACCGTTCTTGTTTTTCATATCCGCCATCATCGTGTTGCCGTTGAACAGTTTGGAAGCGGCGTAAAGCAACGTCATAGCTTTCAAGGCTGCTGCTCCTTCTTTGGAGAAATATGCGTAGTGGTTTTGGTCTTGTTCCTTGTAATAAGGAAGTTTGGGGATTGCTGCATCGCAAAGTTCTACGATTGCATCCACCACTTCGTTGATAGGACGACGGGGTTGTTGCATCTCTTCAATCGGGGCTGCCGCATCTATATTCTCCGGCACTAAGATGATAGGTCCGTAGCGACGCATCAGCTCGAAATAATATTGCGCTTTCAGTGCTTGTATCTCGGCACGCCAAAGGTCTTTCTCTTCCGGCAGCATGTTATACACACCGTCTATATGGCTGAGAAACAGGTTGCAATAGCGGATACCGCCATAGAACTTCGTGCTTTTCCATACATCGCCGTAGGGAGACTGTGCCATCTGTATGCCATCGGCAATCATCAGTCCCGGCATACTGTTGGGATTGGTCAGGCGGATATAATCATCGGCCACCACTTCGTCCGTACCCCAAAAGACCGGACAGGTATTGATATCCGAAATGTCCATCGTTATCATGGAGTAGCAGGTCTTGAACCATGCATAAGCATCTTCCCGTTTCTCGAAAGTCGTCTCGATTGTTTCGATATCGTTGTCAGGCACCACATCCAGATACCCTTTACAGCCAGTGAGGGAGATGGAGGAGGCGAACAATAAACTGTATATGATATTTTTTGTTTTCATCATTATGCGTTGTTTTTTTAGAAACTAATATTTAAGCCCATTGAGTAGGTCTTCTGAATAGGATAGTTGAAACCGTTTTCTCCCAGTTCGACATCCCATATTTTGAAGTTTGTGAAACAGAACGGATTGTTGGCGCTGACGAATAGTTTTACATTCTGCATCTTCCATCTGTTCAGTAGTTGTCGGGGCAGGTTGTAGGCCAATTGGAGTGACGTGCAACGCAGGAAGCTGCATTCGCGCATGAAGTAAGTACTTTTGCGCACTTCAGCTCCGCTGTACCAGTCCTCCTGCGGGTTGTGTGTGACGATGTTTTGCGGAGAAAGGCGTGGCCAGAAAGGTCTCGATACCATATTGTCTTCCGACCAGTGGTCTTTGTAAATGGCTGTCAGCATGGCATGGTCGCCATAGAACGGAGAGATGGATTTCGGATTCATGAAGAACGTGCGTTTGCCTGAGCCTTGGAAAGCGAAGCTGAACTCGAAATTCTTATAGTTCAGGAAGCCGCTGAAACCATAAATCAGTCGCGGGGTTTCCGGATAACCGATGTAGGTGGCATCTGCTACGGTGACTACACCATCGCCGTTCAAGTCGCGGTATTTGATATCTCCCGGCATCACATCACCGTCCTGACGGGGCGAGTTGTCGATTTCTGCTTGGTCGCGGAAAACTCCTTCGGCGATATACCCCACGGCCTGACTGATCTCTTTACCTTTCATACGCTGCCATGCCGGTTTGTTGGTAGCTTCTTCAATCTCTTTGTACACTACCTTATTATAAGTAGCGGTAGCATTCAGAATCATCCAGAAGTCATTGTTGAACTGGTGCTGTATCTTTGCGGAAAGGTCGATACCGCGTGAGCGTGTCTTGCCGATATTGTCCAGCGGCGCCACTTCGATACCGACATTTGCCGGAATGACGTAACGGTTGGACAGGATGTTATGACGGATTTCCTGATAGATATCCGCTTGCACCTCAAGCAGCCCCTTGAAGAACTTGGCTTCGACACCGAGGTTGGCCTGTTCCGCTATTTCCCATTGGATATCATCATCCCCATAGAAGTTTACAATCTTACGGGAGCTCGAACCGGAAGTTTTATAGGCTTCTACATCTTTGGTAGTGCCGGCGCTGGTTGAGCCGATATCCTGCAAATATACATAACGCGGGGTGGAGATGATACCGTCGTTGCCCACCTTACCCCAAGAGAAACGGAACTTCAGGTAGGACAGCCAGCTTGAAGTGGCACGCATCCATTTTTCGCTGGAAGCCACCCATGCAGCTCCCAAGGCGGGGAACACTCCCATGCGGTTGCCTTTGGCGAATCGTTCGGAACCGTTGTAGCCGACGCTTACCTCACCGAAGTAGCGGTCTTTGTATCCGTACGAACCACGTCCCGAATAAGTCAGGTTGCGTTGCGGCATTCCGTTCAGCACGGATGAGATGGGAGTGAAGGTGCGCTCGTAGGCCTGAAACACTCCGGTCAGTGAAGTCTGATGGTCTCCCCAGGCTGCCGTGTGATAGATTCGTCCTTCATAAGTGACGCGGGTATCTGTGGTATTGCCGTTGCCGCCCACCCGCAGCGTCTTTGAGGCTGTAGCGTTTCCTACTCCCGCCAGGGTGTGCTTGCCGGTTTCAAAATCATAATTCTTCAGATAATACTTGTACGGGCTGGTGGTGAATGTATTGTCGTAATAGCCCGACTGAACATAAGAAGCGCTTAAGCGAAGTTCCAGACCTTTCACTAAAGAACTGAGGTTGTGGATATATTCAGCTTTGTTGGTCGTTGAGTAACGCGTGCGTTCTTTGTATCCTTGCTGGTTCAGCATATAAGGGTTGGTCGCTCCGGCAGCGGTCGTACCGAAACGGATGTGCGGCCAACTGTAGTTTTCGTCGGCAGGATAGACCGGTGCGAAATCTACGGGCGAAGCATTGAAGGCATACGAGTAGGCGGCAGACTGGTCGGTCACCGGACCGTGATACTTGTCTATGTTGGTGGCAGAGTTGATGACCAACCGTATGCCCGAAGTCAGGTTGATATTCAGGTTGGTACGGAAGCTAACCTGATTGTTGGTGATGTTGCAGTCGAAATCATTCAGCCTGTCGGACTTCAGCATACCTTGATCCCGGTTGTAATTGACGGATGCATAGTATTGTATCACTCTTGAACCGCCGCGGATGGTGACACCGGCATGGTGGTTGATGCTGTGGCTCTTGAACAGGATGTCATACCAGTCGTTGGCAGGATACACCCATGACGGATATCTGCCTGATGCTGTGCGGTTGATGTGTTCTACGCTATATTTGGGAGTTCCGGCATTGGAACGTCCCATGATAGCTTGGTTATACATTTTCATGTAAGTGATAGGGTCTACCACGTCTATTTCTCGTGTCGGCTTGCCCACAACCATTTCGTAGCGGGCTGTTGTATAGACACTTCCTTCTTCTCCTTTCTTGGTGGTGACGAGAATCACACCGTTGGCTCCTCGCGCACCGTACATGGCTGTGGCGGAAGCATCCTTCAGCACACTGAAAGATTCAATGTCCTCTACCGCCAGACGCGACAATTCCAGTTTGGAAGATTCCACACCGTCTATCAATATCAGCGGGTCGGAATTGGCACTGGATTGGAACGAGGTGATACCGCGTACATAAAACTTCGTGTTCATTTCATCCTCAGTCAAGGCTCCCGGTAGTCCGCCGGTCTGCCAGGCAATCATGCCCGGAATCTTTCCGGCAAAGCTCGATGTCAGGTCACTGCTTGAAGTTTTCAGTTCACCGGGGCGTATGGTAGTGATGGCGGATACCACGCTCTCCTTCTTCTGCGAGCCGAAAGCCACTACTGTCACTTCGTCCAGATTCTTCGAAGCGGGTTCCATGTTCAAGTTCACTGTCGTCCTTCCTTTTACGGGGATTTGTTCGGTCTTGTAGCCGATGAACGAGAAGTCCAGTATGTCGTCCGGCTTCACCTTTACGG
>CAKUYM010000258.1 GCA_934716785.1 uncultured Bacteroides sp.
GAACAGGCGGGAAGCGGCAAGGTCACGGAGCTGTCCGGAAGTCTGTACTACTACGTCAATGCGCGGACGTCCCAACTCTGCGGAAGGAATCAGTTTCAAATCACTGACACGCCCGAAAGCATCACGTACCGGTTCGACACCCAGCATATAAAGAACCTGTGCGATAGTAGCTCCTCCGGTCTCTATAAATTCGGACGACCATAGCGTGTAGCTCACTTTGCGTGGTATGGAATCGTTGTGACGTTGTTTGTATGTCTCAATCGTTTGTTTGGCAAGAGTGATACCTTTTTCCCAAGCAGACTCCGTAGGAGTTGCCTCGGCGTTGATGGCGTACATATTACGTCCCGTAGGCAATGTATTCGGATTGGCAATCGGGTCACCACCCGGAGTAGGAGCGGTGTAACCACCATTCAAGGCGTTCATCAGACTGCTAAGTTCCTTTTCTGGACTTGTCAGAAGCGCATTCTTATAGTTGCCTACATTCTTGATGGTGCGTTCCACCTCGGCTATTGCAAGCGCAAATTCCACTTCTTTCTTGCTATATTCTTTCGGAGCTTGTCCCATAGCCGCCATTGCTGCCATACCTTGTGGCTTTTCCTTTTTACCTGTTGCAACTTCCGGTTTATCCAAAGAATCTGCAGCTCTCTCTTTGTGAGCCTTCATTCCGGCTTCCATCTTTTTCAGAGCTTCAGGACTTGCACCCATTGATTTAGCTATTTTCATGGCTTTCTCCGGGTCCATATTAGCCCCCATCTTCTTCATGGCTTCTCTCATACCTTCAGGCATTTTGTCGTGCGGAGACTTTTCTTTCTTGGCTGCCGCAGCCATCATCATAGCCATCATGCCTTTCGGGGCATTGCGGTCGGCTTCTATCTGACGCGCTTTAGCCAGTTCCTGCGGTGTAATTCCTGCAGTGCGGCAAATAAGTTCGTCCGTAGCTAATGAAGGGTTAGCTATCAATCTTTCTACTAACAGACGGGCAGGAGTCAGGTATTGTTGTGTAAAGAGACTACGGTGCTTACTGATAGCATCCGTGGCTTTTCCACGTTGCTTGTCGAGAGCCAAAAGGCTGTAAGCAATCGGCTCTGTTGCCATAGCATAGACAGAAGACGTAATTCGTTCCGGCTCGTATGGAACTCCCATTGTATAGAGCTGTCCGGTGATTTTTTCCGTAGCCAGTTCCTCTGCGAAGTTTTCTACGCGGGCTATTTCATCTTCCGAATAAGGTTTGCCGGCAATGCTGTCCAAACCCAAATCACGATGAATTCCCATTTTTACGGTCAATGTCTTGACAGCCAATGACTCCTTGTCTTTGTCTTCTTTTTGCGAGTTGTTATAAATCTTAATCTTCTCCATCAGCTCGCGGTAGATGCCGCGTACGCTGCTTTCAAGGAAAGGTGGAGTGAGGTAAGATTGTAACGTTGCATAAGCACGGCGTTTAGCCATCATTCCTTCTCCCACATTGCCGATGGAGTAGATATAGAAGTGGGGCACTGCACCCACCAGACGGTCGGGCCAGTCATTGCTGCACAATGCCACTTGTTTTTTCGGAGTAAATTCAAGGCTTCCGTGCGTGCCGAAATGAATCATCGCATCAGCTTTGAAGCCATGCTGCATCCATAGGTAGGAAGCGATATACGCATGCGGCGGAGCCATATTCGTGCCGTGTACTATCTGGAAAGAGTTGTCTCCGCTTCCGGCTGCATTTTGCGGCAGCAGGACCACATTCCCGAATTGCAGGCGGGCGATACCCAATTTACCGTCGGGCGTCACCATGTAATTTCCCGGGAACTCACCGAAAGCGTCCACTACTTCTTGGTATTTCTCCGGACGGAGAGATTCCTTCACCCAGCTTTCGTATTGCTCTTTGGTGACAAGTTCGGGATGTCCGTTCTGCATGAAATCATTGAGCGCTCCTTCGGCATAAGTATTGAAAACAGCTCCTTGAGCCTGTATCATCTTGCCCAATTCTTTGGCATTGGCAGGCAGGTCGGATACATTGTATCCTTCCTGTTTCATGCGGATTAAAAGATTGTACAGCGAAGGAACCACCTCCATGCCGGCAGCGGTCAGTGCGTTCTGCCCGGGGCCTTTGTAATAGTAGATGGCAACCTTCTTCTCATTATTCGGCTTGTTATTCAGATTCAGATAGTTGTTTATCGTAGAAACGAAAGTTTTCAAGCGGTCGGGGATAGCGTAAGAATGGCGTAACCCCTCCTTATCTTCATACTGTGCAAATAATGCAAAAGGACGAATCGCACCGTCTATCTCAGGAGTCACGATACTTTGCGACATGAATCCGCCCGCCATTCCCATCGGGTCTTTTTCCCATTCGTCTACAAGGCTGTTGATAGTGAGCGGAGAGAATAGCAGGATATTCTTGGCTTTCAGGTAATCCACCATTTTGTCGCCCATTCGTCCATGAGCCATATTGATGATGGCATTCGGCTCTATTTCATCGATGAAAGACATAAATCTCGTCATTGACTGGACGGGATAGACATTGTATCCCTCTTTTTCGAGGGCTTCGATCAGTCCTGAGGCATCCGCCATTTGTCCGGTAATCATGATTTTCTTTGCACCCTCTTTATACAGGTTGTTCTCTCGCATGAATTTCTCATAATCTGCGACAGTGAGAAACTCCAGTTCATTATCCGGGTTTGTAAGTCCGGCATGATACAGCATATCGCTCGGTCTTTCTATCGGTTCTTCCACTTCCTCCGGAATGGAAGAAACTTTCCCGTCAATTGCCTTACGGATATAGTTCAGCATATTCCGGTAGTTGGCTTTCCCTCCGTTCGTTAGGTATCTGCGTATCAGATTCTGCTGTACGCTGTCAAGGTTGCAGATATTATTGGCAGGATTTGTTGCCATGGAAGTGTATACAGGCACACCTTTGTCGGCTGCTATCTGTATCTGCCGGCGTTGCTCTTCGACAATGCGCAAGCCCATGCCATTGACAAATACCATGTCATAGCCAGTCAGGCGGTCGAGGTTGTCGAGAGATACTTCGCTGAGTTTGACGGATGAGTTGTCGTTGGCTTTCGAGATGCTTCCTTGCTGTATGGTCTGGAAGTTGACGAAGGCAATCTTTGTAGCGCTGAACCAAGTATTCCATACGGATATCCCTATCAGTGCCGCAGCGACGATACACACACCTAAGATGATTTTGCTTTTCTTTTTCATTATATTGAGTTTTGTATGTAGCTTTATAGTTTGAACAAGTCTGCAAGATTAAGGGAAACTGTTCCGATAAATCCGATACCCTGTTGAGGCAATTGGATGCCGTAATCGGCAGATTTGTCTTTATAGTTAAATAAATTGTCTATGCCTACTCCCACGGAGATTCCACGGGGGAAAGTAGCGCTTGTATTCAAAGTGCAGACTGTGCGTGGCGAGTAATTATATTCGGTAATTGTTTTGTTTACCGAATAATAGGAGTACGTATGCAGTTTGGAACTCCATTGCCCGTTCAGTGATACGGAAGTGTTGACCTTGCCGAGTTTACGGTTGAAAGAGGCATTGAATGTCAGGCTATGAGGGCGTGCCATTGATAGATTGTATCCTTGGTATTCTTCCTTTTCGTGAACATACGCATAAGAGCCTTGCAGCATAAGTCCGCAATTCATTTTGATACGGGCGATGGCTTCCATACTGATGCTTTCTGCATTGTCGGAATTCATATATTTCATATCCGGCATACTTTTCCCGATTTCAATGTTGTCAAGATAAGCCAATGTTATTTTATTATTGAACTTATTATAATATCCGGATATTGAAGCATAGAATATGCCCTTATTGACTTCGGCAGACAGGGAGACTTGTTGGCTGTTTTCCGCTTTCAGGTCTTTGTCTCCGTGGATTGTGAACATTCCCAGACCACCCATATCATACTCTTCATACAACTCCTTCAGAGTAGGTGTGCGGTATCCTTGCGCATAGCCGGCACGCAGGGTCAGCAGTTCGACAGGTCTGTACATCGCAGATATTTTCGGTGTCACACGAAAGTGATACTTGGAATGATAGTCGGTCCGCACACCTGCAATCAGATTCAGCTTTTCCGATATTTTCCAATCCTCCTGCAAATAGAATACATAAGACTGCTGGTTGTAGTTGGTACTGTCTTTGAACATATAGTGCTTCAAATACTCGAAATTGGCCTCCAGTCCGGCAGTGAACGTATGCTGGTCATTGAAGTTTCCTGTATAATTCAGGCGGGCAGTCTGCACAAAGTTGTCATAGTTCTTTTTGCTATATCCTGCCACAAAATAGTCGATGTCTTTTCTATAATTGTCGAAGACATACGAAAGGTCCAACCGATGGTTGACGTTGAACAGATATTTTAATCTCCCGTTTACCGAATAGTTGGAGAATATGTCATTCGTCTTCGCGTTGGCGGTAGCGTTATCGCGTTTGTTACGATAGTATGTACCTTTCACTTCTGCGCTGAAACGGTCGGTAAAGGCATATCCGAACTTCTGGGAAGCGTCCCATATCTGATATCCGCGGATGGTACTGCTATTCGTACTTTTATTGATAGTTACGGAACCGTCCGGATTAATGATAGTCCTTTCCGTCTCCTTATCGTCAGAGATGGTATATGTATCTTTTCTTCTATGTGACATCGTGGTGAAAGAGGAGAATCGGCTTTGCCGGGTTCCGCCCGAGACCGTATATTTCTCTCCGCTCTTATTGCCGTAGCGTGCATTTATATTTCCCGTAAAGGGTCTGTTGGCGCTTTTGGTGATGATATTGATTACAGCACCCAAGGCATTGGAAGCGTAAAGAGTGGATTGGGCACCTTTCACCACTTCGATACGTTCGATATCGTCTATATTGAAACGGCTGAAATCCGGATTGTGGTCCGAGCCTTCACCGCTGATACGCTCGCCGTCGACCAGGAACAGCAGGTATTCGCCACTCATTCCCTGATAGGTGATTTCCGGCAATTTGCTCATGGAATTGTAACTGAATTGTATGCCGGGCAGTTCATATTGCAGCAGTGTCTCTATATCCATCGGATTCAGTGCTTGGATTTCTTTCTGACCGATAACTCTGGTCAAAACAGGTACATCCTTCAATGGCTTTTCTGTTCGCGTACCGGTGACAACCACCTCTTCCAGCGAACTTTGGGTAGGTTTCATCTGTATGACAATCCGGTCGTTCTCGTCACTTTTTGTTCTATACTCCGTGGGGGTGTAACCGATAAAACTGGCTCGTAATACGGCTGCTCTTTTATCCCTCAGGCTTAGTGTGAATTCTCCTTGCGTATTGGTTCCGGCACCGATTGTCGTTCCCACCACAATAACGGAGGCTCCGGGCAAAGGGGTGCCGTCTTCATCCAGTACGACTCCTCTGATACGTCGTAGTATCGTGGAGTTGTCGTCTCCATTATTTTCATGGAAACGTCCTGTCTCCGCTGTAGTGTACAACGTAGACAGGACGCATAATAACATCGTAAATATTCTTTTCATGCTTGTTTATTACTTTACAGGATATTCGTAGCTGAAGGTGACGTGTCCTTTAACATTGTCTGCATTGGCAAAATCATTGAATTGAAGTTTTGCGTATGTCCCGTCCTTGCATTTTAAGACGAATACTTTGTTGGTGGTAGCCAATGTTCCTGCCATTGCCGAACCTTCCGTCCATTTCATTATGGTATTGCAATGGGTAGTAACATAGCAATCTTCCGTGGGAGGCATGGTAAACTTGATGAGTATCTGCTGCCCGTTTTCATCGGCAGTATATCCGCTTGTCGGGATTTCGGTAACTTTACTCATATCCGTCATATCGGTTTGTACAACCGATCCGCCGTTGGTCTTTACTTCCGTATAACGATGTATCGCGATTTGCCAGTCGATAGTTACTTTGGACTCATCGTCACTTCCTTCCATGGTGACGGTCTGGGTCTTGCCATCCTTTAGGTTTACATATACCCATTGGGCATAGTCCGTTGCGTCAACAGTCAGTGTTTGTGCATTAGTCTCTTCTTTCTTTTCGTCATCGTCACCGCAAGATACAAACATGGTAGAGAGGGGGAGTGCTATAAGAGCGATCATCCAAAATTTTAAGATTTTCATACTTGATTTTTTATAGATAGTGATTAATTAATTTTTCTGCGGCAAAGGTACGGGGAAGTATAAAGGCTGGAAATACCTAAAAGAAATGAAAAGTTTCTGATTTATAGCTATATATGGG